>PLQC01000050.1 GCA_003159675.1 Limisphaerales bacterium | reverse complement strand
CGGACACAGCCGCGCTCCACAATGCCCAGTTTTCTGCCGCCGCCCCATCCGTTGACTATGAGGGCCTGCGGACTTAATGTGCCCTCCCATGTTTGAACTGGTTTCGTCCTACCAACCGGCAGGCGATCAGCCGCAAGCCATCGCGAAGCTGACGGACGGGGTGTTATCGGGCGCAAGGCATCAGGCGCTGCTGGGCGTGACCGGCTCGGGCAAGACGTTCTCGATCGCCAATGTCATCCGGAACACGGACAAACCGACGCTGGTCATCTCCCACAACAAGACCCTGGCCGCGCAGCTTTACGCCGAGTTCAAAAGCTTTTTCCCCAACAATGCGGTCGAGTACTTCGTCAGCTACTTCGACTATTACCAGCCGGAAGCCTACATTCCGCGCACGGACACGTTCATCGAGAAGGATTCCAGCATCAACGAAGAGATCGAACGGCTGCGCCTGTCCACGATGAGTTCCCTGTTCTCGCGGCGCGACGTGATCGTGGTGGCCAGCGTCTCGTGCATCTACGGCATCGGCAGCAAGGAGGATTACGAGGCGATGGTGATTCCGGTCCGGGTGGGCGAGGAAATGACGCGCGACCATTTCCTGCGCCGGCTCGTGGATCTGCAATACACGCGGAACGACATCGAATTCATGCGCGGCCAGTTCCGGGTGCGTGGCGACACGGTCGAACTGTGCCCGGCGGGGCGTGAGGATGCCCTGCGGGTCGAGTTTTTCGGCGACGCGATCGAGCGGCTGACCCGGTTCGAACCGCTGACCGGCCAAAAGACCGAGGTCCTCCAGACGGTCTGGATTTATCCGGCGAAACAATTCGTCACGCCGACGGAGAAATTGCGGCCGGCGCTGCTGGCGATCCGCGACGAACTCGGCGAACGCATCGGCTGGTTCGAGAAGCAGGGCAAGCTGCTCGAAGCGCAGCGCATCAAAATGCGGACCGAATACGACCTCGAGATGATGGAGGAGATGGGCTTCTGCTCCGGAATCGAGAATTACTCACGCCATCTGGCGGGCCGCCCATCCGGTTCCCGCCCCTACACTCTCTTTGACTTTTTCCCGAAGGATTACCTTCTCGTGATCGACGAGTCGCACGTCACCGTGCCGCAGATCGGCGGGATGTATGAGGGCGACCGCTCCCGGAAGACCGTCCTGGTCGAACATGGCTTTCGCCTGCCCAGCGCGCTGGACAACCGGCCCCTGAATTTCGAGGAGTTTCAGTCGATGCAAAACCAGACGATTTACGCGAGCGCCACGCCCAGCCCGAGGGAATTGGAATGGTCCAAAGGCCGCGTGGCGGAGCAGATCGTCCGTCCCACCGGGCTGGTGGACCCCAAAACCACCGTCAAACCCCTGGCCGGGCAGATCGACGATCTCATCAACGAATGCCGCAAGCGCGCGGACGCGAAGGAGCGGGTGCTCGTGACCACGCTCACGAAACGCACGGCCGAGGAGTTGACCGATTATCTCCGCGATGTCGGCATCCACGTCCAATACCTCCACAGCGAGATCGACGCAATCGAGCGCGTCGAGATCTTGCGCGCCTTGCGCAAGGGCGAGTTCGACGTGCTCGTCGGCATCAATCTGCTGCGCGAGGGGCTCGACCTGCCGGAGGTGTCGCTGGTCGCGATTCTCGATGCCGACAAGGAGGGGTTTCTGCGCAGCACCACCAGCCTGATTCAAACGGCCGGCCGCGCCGCCCGCCATTTGAACGGGGAAGTGATTTTGTACGCGGACGTGATGACGCAAAGTATCCAGAAATTCCTCGCGATTTCCGAATACCGCCGCCGGAAGCAGGTGGCGTATAATCAGGAGCACCATATCACGCCGCGCAGCGTCAGCCGCGCCGTCGAGGAAAGCCTGTCCTCCCATCGCGAAACGGCGGAAAAAGTCCGCGCTGTCCTCAACGAGTCGGGCGTGGACATCGACATCAGCGAAACCATCCGCGAGCTCGAAGAGGAAATGCTCGGCGCCGCCAACAACCTGGAGTTCGAAAAAGCCGCGCTGCTGCGCGACCAGATCCGGGAGCTGAAGAGGGCCGTCGATGGGACCCTGCCGGCGAAGGAGTCGAAAGCCGGAAGTTATCGCACCGGCAGGACGAGGAAGAGCGCGATCAGGCACTAGCCTCTCCACACGATGATCGCATGAGATTGATTGGACAATTGCCCGAAGAAGCGCAGGCCCGCAGGTTCAGTGATTTCCTCATCGCCAAAGGCGTGAGGAACGAGATCGAACGCGATGGCAATGAAGCGTGGTCTCTGTGGGTTCACGATGAGAATCAGGTGTCGGAGGCCCGCGACTGGTTCACCCGGTTCAGCGCGGCCCCGGGCGCGGCGGAGTTCCGCAACGCGGCGCCGGAGGCGGCCAAAGTCCGCGAGGCCGAGGCCCGGGAATCGGCCGAATACCGGCGGCGCCTCAGCACACGCCAGCGCCTTTTCGCGGACTCCGGCCGCCATACCGCGGGGATTTTGACTTATGTGCTGATCGTCGCGTGCGTTGCCGTCGCCGTCTTCTCCAGGTTGGGTCGGGACGAGGGAGTTCTGGGGCCTTTGTTCATCAGCGACCCCGGCACTGATTCCACCGGCTTTCTGCACGATGTCCTCGCGGGCCAGGTGTGGCGTTTGTTCACTCCCGTGTTCATCCACTTCGGCGTGGCGCATCTGCTCTTCAACATGCTTTGGTTGTTCCAGCTCGGGAGCATGATTGAAGGCAGGCAGGGGCACATCCGCTTTGCGCTCCTCGTGCTCGGACTTGCCGCCGGTTCGAATATCGCCCAATATGCCTACGCCGGCCCGAGCTTCGGCGGAATGTCGGGGGTTGTTTACGGCCTGTTCGGCTACATCTGGCTTCGGGGGAGGTTTGATCCCGCCTCCGGGCTTTTTATGGATCGCCAGAACGTCATTCTAATGGTCGTGTGGTTCGTGGCGTGTTTTACGGGTTTGGTGGGTCCGGTCGCCAATGGGGCGCACGCCGCGGGAGTGATTTTGGGCGCCGCCTGCGGCTATTTGTCGGCGCAGGTTGCCCTTCGCAGGTAAACTCAAATCATGAACCGTCGCGTCCGCCGCCGGTCACGCGTCGTGACGCGCCGTTGCGGAGGGGGCGGAGGAAACCGTTTCGTGCCACAACTGGAGAGATTCGTGCAGATTGTCCAGCCACGGCATCACCCGCTGCTCCAGCGCGTCCGACACCATGGCGGCATCTTCCCAACGGCAAGCCTCGTCCACGTCCTGAATGACGCAGCCGAGTTGCTGGAGTTGCCATTTGCGCAATTGAATCAGCGGGGCACGTCCGTTTTCGGGTCCGCAAATGGTATCGGGCACCAGACTCAACGTCAGCAATGGTTCCTTCAGAACGGTGGACAGCGTCCACCACAGCTCTCGCGCACGCACGCTGTCATTGATCAGGATCAGATCCACCGCTGATTGCACCCGCGCGCGCGCGGCGGCGGTCTGGTGAAGCGCCCCTTTGATGAGATGAACGGGCACCTCGTTGAGATCCATCGTCTCCCCTTCCACGTGGGCAAAGTCGTCCCCGATGTGTCTCGGTTGGGTCAGATGCACCGGCTCGCCATCCACGGTGATCCAGCAAAGAATCCGTTGTTGCTGCAACGCCAGAGCTTCCAGATAGGAACGAATGGCGCTGTAGGTGCGCCTTTCGGACGGCACACTGATCGGGGCGCCATCCAGTTTCACTTTCACCTCGCCGACAGGAGAATCGAATGAATCCATAACGACTCGCTTCATTTGCAGAAAACGTGCCCCCGTTCCTGAAATCTTAAGTTTTACATATGAATTGCGGTCTCTTGCCGCCGCGTTCCTCGCGGGATCCCGACCCGGAACAGGACTCCGCCGGTCTGAATGCAGTCGCATTCGCGTGCCCACGCCGGTTTCTGCGCTGGGCTCTTGTCAGTCCTCCGCACGGCGCCGCCTTGGGATGGATCCATCGACGAGCCGGCCCTTGTCCATAACGTGGACAGGGTGTCCCGCACCGGTCCTGGAACCGACCGGTAAAATTGCCGGAACCGCACCGGGTTTTTTGCAATGGAAAACTGACGTCGATCCGCTGGATCCCGCTCTCGAAACGGCATTGTGCAATTCGGGTTAAGAATTCCACAAAATACGGTGAGCTTTTGCTCATCCGAATACCCAGGCTCGCGCGCATGATTCGTGACTGTCAACTGTCCCAGGTCGAGTCGGCGAATGTCGGATCGGCGGCCTGCCCGGGCCTTGCGCCGGTTCGGGAGGATGCAACCAGGTCCCTGAAAGAGCTCATGGGAAAGTGGCGCGCCACCCTGGCTGCCCTGGTGCCGATTGGTTACGAGGACGAAGCCGGATTCCATTACGGAGCGGAGCCGCGGCACTCGGCCAATTAATCCGGTATTTCCTGCCATCGCATCGGGCTGTCGCGCCGCACGCGCAGGAGCGCGTCCGCGCCGCCTGGTGAGATTGCCTTCGAGGGAGACCTCTGGGCAATCGCAACATTCGCCTCTGGCACAAACAGGGCCTTTTCGTATACTCCGGCCATGCGATTCAAATGCTCCTCCCTTCTCACCATCCTCGTCTTTGCGGGTGCCGGCTTGTGCGGCGCGCAGCCGATGGGGGTCGCGCCGGACCGAACCAACGGTGTTTACGAGGTCGGCGATACCGTCCATTGGCGGGTCACATGGAACGCGGAAACAAACCCTCCGCCCGCGCATTACAGATTCCTGAGAGGTGAAATGACGGACGCCGGCCAGGGCGATCTTGTGTTCAGCAACAACCTGGCCTCCCTCGAGACACGGTTTGATGCGCCCGGGACGATGGGGGTCGAGGTGGCTTGGAAAGGGAATGGCGAAGAGCCTCATCGCGCGCTGGGGGGCGCCGTGGCCGCGCCGGACCGCATCGCCCTGTCCGCTTCCCCGCCGGCCGACTTCAACGACTTTTGGAAAGCGAAGCTGAAGGAACTGGCGAAGGTCCCGGCCGACCCGCGGCTCGAGAAGGTGGACATCGGGAAGACCAACCTCTTGTATTGGAAGATCACCCTCAACAATATCCGCGGAACGCACATCGAGGGCCAGCTTGCGCGCCCGGTGGAGGGCGGGAAACTTCCGGCATTGCTGATCGTGCAATGGGCTGGTGTGTATCCGCTGCAAAAGAATTGGGTGACGGACCGCGCGGTGGAGGGATGGCTGGTGTTGGACATCGAAGCCCATGACCTGCCGATCGACGAGCCCGATGCCTTCTACAAAGACCAATTCAGCGGACCGCTGAAGAATTACTGGTCGATCGGCAACGACGATCGCGACACCAGTTATTTCCTCAGAATGTATCTTTCCTGCTACCGGGCCGCGGACTATCTGGCGAAGCGGAAGGATTGGGACGGCAAAACGCTGGTGGTGATGGGCGGCAGCCAAGGCGGGCAGCAGACGCTCATGACGGCCGGGTTCTATCCCAAGATTACCGCGGCTCTGGCTGTCGTTCCCGCCGGATGCGACATGCTGGGCCCCGACATCGGTCGCAAGGGAGGCTGGCCGCAGTGGTATTCCAACACCGAAGGGAAGGATCCCGCAAAGGTGCGCGAGGCAAGCCGCTACTACGACGTGGCAAACTTCACACCCCGGATCAAATGTCCGGTACTGGTTGGGATGGGACTGATCGACGAGGTCTGTCCGGCGGCAGGCGTCCTGGCGGCCGTGAATCAAATCTCTTCCCCCAAAGAAGTGATCCTCCTGCCCAAGGCCGGCCACCAGGACGAACACAATACCCACGGCGCTTACATTCAGCGCTGCTACGGCGTTTGGCTTCCAGAGCTGCGACGGGGCAAGCCCGCACCGGTCCGGCAATGATCGGGGAGGCGAGTCCTACTGTTTGCTGAGCCGCAACATCAGCACATCGTGTGCGGGCACTTCCACGTCCAACATCTGCGCCGTGGTCCCAATATCCTTCTTCGCCCACAGATCGCGGAGGCCGTAAACGGTTGTGTCAAACCCGGCTTCTCGCTTTGAAAATCCATCCATCACTTTTTCCTTTTTCCAGTCGAACTCGATCTTCTGGGGCCGGCCGCTTCGATTCAGCAGGCACATCGCCCACGCGCCTCCAGACAGCGGCTTGAACCAGACCTCGATGAAGTCTTGCGACGAATACTGGAATCCTTCGATCCCCAGCGCATCCTGGTCAACCGCGATTGCCTCCATGTTGGTCAGGATCCGGAGGGTTTCTTCGGACACATTCCTCAGATCATTCCCGGCGATCAGCGGGGCGGCCAGCATGCACCACATGGAGAAGTGGGCCCGGTCCTCGTTCGCGGTCATGCCATTGCCGACCTCCAGCATGTCGGGATCGTTCCAGTGACCCGGTCCGGCGTATTCCCGCAGTCCCTTCTGCAAATCCACAATCTGCATCGCGCCCCACGAGACCCAAGTCCCATGGTCCATCTTGCAGTCGAAGCAGTTGTAAATATCGCCCGTGGTGCGCCAAAGATTGCCGACCTTCCCCGCCCACGTCCACGGCTGGCTGTTGCCCCATTCGCAAATGCTGAACACGATCGGCCGGTTCGCGGAATACAACGCATCCCGCATCGTCAGATACGCTCCCTCCGCCTTCAAACCTTCGACGTTGCACCAGTCGTATTTCAAGTAATCAATCCCCCACTGGGCATAGGTGAGCGCATCCTGGTATTCGTGCCCCCGGCTGCCCGGCCTGCCGCCGCACGTTTTGGATCCGGCGTCGGAATAAATGCCAATCTTCAGCCCTTTGGAGTGAACGTAATCGGCCAAGGCCTTCATCCCCGACGGAAACCTCTTGGAATCGGGCTGGATGAATCCCTGGCTGTTCCTCTGCCCCTGCCAGCAATCGTCGATGTTCACATACTGGTAACCGGCGTCCTTCATGCCCGTCGAAACCATTGCGTCGGCAGTCTGGCGGATCAGGTCCTCGCTCACGTCACACGCAAATTTATTCCAACTGTTCCAGCCCATCGGCGGGGTGGGTGCGAGCCCGGCGAACTTCTGTCCGTAAACAGCCGTGCAGGTTACGCAGACGATCAACAGGAGAATCCGTTTCATGGTAGTTTTGTTTTTTGGAGGGTTCACTTGTCAAAATATTTGCGGGCGAATCTCAGAAACGCGGGCCAGTCGGGCAAATCCGTGTGGCCGCCTTCGTGCATCCTGAAGCCGATGTCGCCCGAAGTCAGTTCGACGTCGGGAGCCGGCAGTTCGGTGGCACCCAGATCCTTCCTGCCCAGCAAACGGTAAACGGGTCCGGCGCCCACGCACGCGAGGAACTCGCCATGCGGATCGGACCACTGGTCCTGGGTGCCGCCGGTGATGAACACCGGGCGCGGCGCCACGAGCGCGATTAATTCGTGCGCATCCACCGGAAGGTCGTTCCAATGACCCGCATACTTGAGGAAATTACCCGCCATCCAATGGTACTCGCCCTCTCCGGCGACGTTGTCCACGGTCTCACCCCAGTTCCGGCGGGAGAGCTTGGCGCCGCACTCGCCGGAGCAACTGCTGTAAACGATCGCCCAACGCGGGTCCAGTGCCGCCGCCAGGAGAGCTTCCTTGCCCCAGCGCGAATGTCCTTCGATGCCCACCCGCGTCGCATCCACCGATATGTCGGTTTCGAAATAGTCCATGGCGCGGCTCAGACCCCAGGCCCACGCGGCCAAGACGCCCCAATCGCCAGGTTGCCGCGGCTTGCCGCCAGCGGTGAGCCCGATGATACCCTGGCTGAATCCGCTTCCCGTATCCGCCTGGATGGCCCGGGTGTTCACGGTGGCATAGCCCCAGCCGAGAGCCAGGACTTGCGCCCGCGCGGCCTGGATTCCAACGCCGCCGCCGGGCAGTCCGCGGTCCCCGCGACCCGATCCGTTGCCTTGCACTGGAATGATGGAAGCATTGGTGGCGGCCGGGTTGTTGGTGGAAACCGGACCCGGACCGCTCCGACCTCGGAACCCGGCAAAGCCCCCGCCGACCACGACCATCAAGGGCACCCGCCCGGAGGCCTTGGCCGGGAAGTACAATGTGATGTCGATGCTGGGGTTGGCGGCGGGGTCACCGGAATTGTCCACATGGCCCACCATCCGCTTCTGGATCGCCGTCCCGTCAATGGCATTCGTGTCTGTGCTGACCACTTCCCATGTCACGCGCGGCGTGTTCGCGGGTATTCAGCCGTAAACTTCGGTCAGGAAATCATTCAGGATTTCGGGACGACGCTGCGTCCACCACGCTTCCGCATCCTTGACAGGCTGGCCGTTCCGCAGGAGCAGCGGGTTTGGAACCCGATAGGGGTTGCCTTTGTTTTCGTCGTAATTTGACCAATGACCCCAGCCTGATCGGACGTAAGTGTTGCCCTGGTCATCGGTGTAGTTGCTTCCCCTTCCTGCGGGGAGCGTGTTCGGCGGCCGATTCGTGTCTTCCGCCAAAGGTGGTAATGGGCCCGGTTCGGAGAGGTGGAGCAAATCCATCATCCGTTGCCGGTCCTCCGCGGCCGACATGCCTTGAGTTGCCACCGGCCCGAGGGCTGCCGATCCCGCGGTTACTGCCGGCGCGGTTCCTGCCGCAGGGGTGGAATCCGCAGCGTGGGTGCGGGGACACACCAATGCGGTCAGAGCCACGAGGCCCATGAACAACCGGGTTCGGACGCAAGCATCCATCCGGTTCGGAGCCTAGAAGGCCATGGATCGAGCAACAAGAGAAAATCGTCGCACTTCTTCTTCGAAACCCGGCAAATCTCTTGTTCGTTACGGGCGGGCGGCCATGGAGTTGACGATCCACATCTCCCGGATATCAGGGGATTGCTCCGAACAGCGCGTCAATCCTCGATCGGACCTCTTTGTCCATGCGAATGAGAGGTGGCCATTGCCGTTTATACCCTTCGCCTGGCAGCTTCCGGGTGGCGTCGATTCCCAGTTTCGTTCCGATGGCCAACTCCGAAGTGGCGTGGTCGAGCACATCCGCCGGGCCCTTGGTGAAAATGCTGTCGCGCTGCGGATCCGTGTTGGCGCAGAGTCGGAAGAGCACTTCGCTGGTGTTGTGCACGTCCACGTCATCATCCACCACCACGATGTATTTGGTGAACATCATCTGTCCCATGCCCCAGAGCCCGTGCATGACCTTGTAAGCCTGCATCGGGTAGCTCTTCCTGATGCTCACGAAGACGAGGTTGTGGAACACGCCCTCGGCGGGCAGCGCGATGTCCTGGATCTCCGGGAAATTCATCTTGAATATGGGCAGGAAGATCTTCACCGACGCGCTTCCGATATAAAAATCTTCCATGGGTGGAACACCGACGATCGTCGCCGGGTACACTGCGTCCTTCCGATGAGTGATGGCGGTGATGTGGAAAACGGGATACGGCTCGGGCAACGTGTAGTAGCCCGTGTGGTCGCCGAACGGTCCTTCCTCGCGCAACGGTTCGCGCGGGTCCACGTAGCCTTCAATGACGAAGTCGGCCTGGGCGGGGACTTCGAGCTCGCAGGTCTCGCACTTGACCAGGTCGATTGCTTTCCTGCGGAGGAAACCGGCAAGCAGGAATTCGTCAAGACCGTCGGGGAGCGGCGCCGTGGCGGCAAACGCCAAGACAGGGTCGCCGCCGAGGAAAACCGCCACGGGCATGCGCGCGCCGGTTTCGATATAACGCCGGCCGTGGCGGGCTCCCACTTTCTGCAACTGCCAATGCATCCCGGTGGTGCGGCTGTCGTAAATCTGGAGGCGATACATGCCCACGTTGCGCTTTCCCGTGTCGGGATCTTTGGTGACCACGCAAGGAAGGGTGATGAAGCGACCGCCGTCGAGAGGCCAGCACTTTTGAATGGGAAGATTCAGGAGAGTCGGGGGCCGTGGGTCGAGGGACGAGGGATCGCGCCAGTCCGGGGCTTTGGGCCAGTTCTCCACCCTCGTTTCCCGGCTCTCGTCGAAGCGGTGGATCACCTCTTTGCAGGGGCCATCTTTGACGAGCCGGGGCTTTGCGTGACGAAGATCCAGCGCCGCGGACAACAGCTTTATCGCCTCGCGCATTGACGTGGGCGGGTTCGCTTTTGTCAGCGAACCGAGTTCGGCGGCGATTTCATCCACCGAACCTGCGCCCAGGCTTGCGGCCATGCGTTTCCACGAACCCAGGGTATTGATGGCGATGGGAAATGGGGATACTTCGCCGTTGACGGTGGGCGCTTCGATGAGAAGCGCCGCGCCGCCGCGCGACGATTTCATCTCACGATCCGCCAGTTCGGTAATCTCAAGCTCCGTCGCGACCGGTCGCGAAATGCGCTTCAACTCGCCCATCGCGGCCAAAGCCTTCAGGAACTCGGAAAAGGAATTGAAGGCCACGCGCGGGAGACTACCAGAGCGCCTGGGCCGTGCAACGTTTCCCCGCCCGGCTCGCATGCGTGACGCTCACGCGAAGCGCGTGAGAATTTCACCACGACGGGTGAGGTTGGCGCCCATTTCATTGTGTTTTGCGTGCGAAACCGAATTGGCATCTCCATTGCTGAGGTGATCTCAGAAACGGTTTGACAGTGTGGGTGGATTCAATAGAGTTGATGAACTATTTGCCGAAAAAACAATCATTCCTGTAAACGTATATGAAGAGATTCAGCAAGAAAATCCGCGCGTTCACTTTGATCGAATTGCTGGTGGTCATTGCGATCATCGCCATTCTGGCGGCGTTGTTGCTGCCGGCGCTTGCGGCGGCCAAGAAGAAGGCGCAACGCATCCAGTGCGTCAACAATCTGAAGGAAATCTGCGTGGCTTTCCGTCTGTGGGAAGGCGACAACAATAACATGCTCCCGATGGCGGTGACGATGGCCAACGGGGGGGCCATGGACGCCAGAGGCTCCGCAGCGGTTGGGCCAACCCAGGGTGCAAACTTCAATCCGTCCGGGACCGGCATCAAGGGTGTGTTTTCGATGTTCTTCGTGATGTCCAATGAGCTGAGCACCCCAAAGATCCTGTACTGCCCTTCTGAATATCAAACCGCAAGGAACCAGGCAACGACGTGGATGAACACTCTGACACAGAATACCCTCAATCTCACGTTCTATATCAGTGACCTGAATATCAGCTATTTTATCGGCATTGACGCGGACGAGAATTTCCCGCAGATGTTTCTGGTTGGCGACCACAACATAGGCCTTCTCAACAATGGCTCCGAGCCAGAAACGAGCCAAAACATTATCTTCGGGAATAACCAGCCCTTCATGCAGCCCCTGGGAACAAATGCGCCGTCGCAAAACAATAATAACTGGGTAGGCTGGGGAGATAACCAGCACGTGAAAATTGGCGATATCGCTCTGACCGATGGCAGCGCCAACTCATACACCCGTTCCGCTTTGCAGTCCGCCCTCCAGTCAACGGGGGACATCTATCACACCGACACAGCTCCCGGTGGAACGGGCGTTGGAACGATCCCCGTGGGGGCCAACCGCATGCAGTTTCCGGGCACCCAGTAGAGAGATCCGCTCCTTTCCGGCCTGGCAGTGTTTTTAGCAAAGGCGCCCGATTCGGGCGCCTTTCGCTTTCGCTCAATCGCTGACTCCGGCCGTCTTGAGGATGATTTCACGCAGGGGAGTCATGGGACGGAATCGCGTGACTGCGGCCAGCTTTCCCACCGCCGGTTTGCGCTGTTGCAGGTCCTCGCCCCCGCGCGCGAAGGCTTCGTTGTATGGGACAAACTGGATGTCGGATTTCGATCGGAGAACCCCGACAACAGTCCTGGCCAGATCAAGGATGCTGACTTCTTCGGTGCTGCCCACGTTGAAGACGTTGCTCCTGGCAGCCGGGCAGTTCTGCAGCCGAACCAAGGCTTCCACGGTGTCCGTGATGTAACAAAAGCAACGCTTTTGCAAACCGTTTCCAAACACTTTCAGGGGTTCGCCGGTTTGTGCCGCAGCGATGAAGCGCGGGAGCACCATCCCGTGGCGCCCGGTTTGCCGTGGACCGACGGTATTGAATAGCCGGGCAATGACCACCGGCAGCGAGCGTTCCCGCGCATAGGCCATTGCCAGAAACTCATCCATCAACTTGGAACACGCATAGCCCCATCGGCTGTGATCCGGAGGACCGATCAGCAAATCATCGTCTTCGCTGAACTCGAGCCTTTCGCTCTTGCCGTAAACCTCCGAACTCGAAGCCAGGAGCAACGGCACCCGATCCGCGGCGGCAGCCTTGATCAGCACCTCCGTTTCATGAAGGTTTGTTTCCAGGGTGTGCAGCGGAGATTGAACGACCAGTTCCACCCCAACCGCAGCGGCCAGGTGATAAATCGCGCCTGCCTGTGCCACCAGTTCCGGCAGCTCCACGCAGGCGGAGACCTTCGACGCGATCACCCTCAATTTGGGATCTCCCGCCACCGAACGCAGATTTCCCAGGTCGCCCGTCGAAAGGTCGTCAACGACCACCACCGCATGGCCGTCACCCAGCAGGCGCTCGACCAGGTGAGATCCGATGAAACCGGCACCGCCGGTGACGAGGACGTGGCGCGAGGCCCGCGATGCGGCGTCCGTGTTCAATGGAATTGTCCCTTTTCCGGGATGGAATTTGAGGATTGGGAATCGGAGGCCGGGGGCTGACACTCGGAAGCCGGAGGAGGAACGCCGGCAACCCGGCTTCCGGTTTCCGACCGCTGGCCTCCGGCGTCCAACGTCCCGTCGAGTGCGGCGGCCACGGCCTCCGCGAGTTTCTGGCGGTAAGCGGGATCGGCGATCCGCCGGGACTCGGCCGGGTTCGAGAGATAACCCCCTTCGATCAGGATGGCGGGACGATTCTGGCCGCGCAAGACTCCGAGAAAGCGGGCGTGCCGGACGCCCCGATCGTTCCGGACGACCGTCAGGAGCGCTCGATGGAGGAGGACGGCGTATTGAAGGTTCTCCGTGTCGAAGGCATTGTTGGCAAACGCCAGGGCGGGATCATCGTCGTAACCGCGCGTGAGGGTGGAGGGCATGCCCGCGGGCGTCAGACAATAGGTCTCCAGCCCCGTCTGTTCCTGGCTCGGCGCAGCCGAATTAAAATGCAGGCTGATGAAGAGGTCCGCCTTGTGCTCCTCCGCGAGCGCCACCCGGCTTGACAAGGAAACGTCGATGTCACTCGTGCGCGTGAGAAATACCTGCCATCCGTTGGTGGCGAGCAACGACTCCAGGCGGCAGGCCCAGTCCAGCGTGTATTCCTTTTCGTAAACACCGTCCGTGACGCTGATCGTTCCCGTATTCTGCCCGCCGTGGCCGGGGTCGATCACCACCGTCCTGTTTGTCGCGGAGGAGGAAGTGAACCCCCGAAGCAACGGTTCCAGGGTCTTTTTCAGGTCGAGGAAATGAACGAACGGTCGATCGTTGATGAGTTGCGGCTCGAATCCCAGATGCAATTCCAGGCCGTTCCAATTCGCGACCAGACTGTGGATGCGCAGAAAAAAAACACCCGTGGTTGTGCTCAAGGCGAATGCCGGCGCCGGACCGAAAGCAACCTGCCGCAGAGTGCCATAACCGCTCTCGCGACTCCACCGGCCCAGGGAAATCCAGGTGTCCGCATAGCCGCGGGCTTGCGACGGGGACCACTCCGGAAGGGTCGTGGCCGGTGGCGCCAACTGCGGTCCAGTGGGGACTCGCTCGATTTGCTCCGGAGGGTGGGCCGTTTCCTCGGCGGCGTTGGAACCCGCTACGGCCCCCCGGTTTCGTGCTTCTCGCGGGCCGGTCGCGCACCCTGTGACGCCAATGAGGAAACAGATGAGGATCGGACCTGGTTTCAGCACGCGCAACATTCTGCGGAACCCGGCGGCGGACTCAAGACGTTTCAGCGCGCCGGACACGCGCCGGATACGCGGCTTGTCCGGACCGCGTCTCTTCGCCATACTTTGGCCGGACAGGGGCAAACTTGAAATTACTCGTCGCCATCACGGGAGCCAGCGGCGCGCTTTACGCGCAACGCCTGCTCGACAACCTGGACACGCGCCAGCACGAACTCCACGTCGTCCTCAGCAATTATGCCCGACAGGTCATCGCGGAGGAACTCCCCGCGGGTTTGCGCCTGCCCGACGGCGCCAGATCCCACGCGCTCAAGAGCATGAACGCCCCGTTCGCCAGCGGCTCCAATCCGCCGGACGCGATGGTGGTGATTCCCTGCACCATGGGAACGCTGGGGCGCATCGCGCATGGCTACAGCGAAGATGTTTTGCTGCGCGCGGCCGACGTGGTTCTCAAGGAGAAAAAGAAGCTCATCCTCGTTCCTCGCGAGACGCCGCTCAGCCTCGTCCACCTCAAAAACATGGAGCTGCTCCTGCAGGCCGGCGCCACGATTCTGCCGGCCAATCCGAGCTTTTATGCAGGACCCAGGACGATTCAAGAAGTGGTGGATACGGTCGTCGCCCGCGTTCTGGACCATCTGGGCATGCCGCACAATCTCGTGCCGCGGTGGAGCGAGGAAAAGGAATGAAATGAGATTGAGAAAACATCCAACATCCAACATCCAACATCGAACACCCAGTGAATTGGCAACGGCCCTTTGGGAGTTCCGTGATGACCATCAGGAAAAACGCAAATTCGATTTGGAAGAACGGTTGCTGGAATTTGCCTCTACCGTGATTGACCTTTCCGAGGGCCTCCCAAACACCCGCGCCGGAAATCACATCGCAAGTCAGATGTTGCGTTCCGGCACGTCGCCCTATCCGAATCACGGCGAAGCGGAAGATGCCGAATCGCGCGATGACTTCATCCACAAGCTCAAGCTTTGCCTTAAAGAACTGCGTGAAACTCGCCGCTGGGCCCGGCTGATTAAACGCAAGGGCTGGGGCAAGGATGATCCGACACTGCCTTTTGTCTTGTCTGAATCCGATGAACTGATCCGCGTCTTCTATTCGAGCATCCAAACCGCGAGGAAAAATGCGCTGGCGGGGCGCCGCAAGTCGTCCGCACAGAATCCTTCCGGCGAAGCCGGCTGAATATTGGATGTTCGGCGTTGGATGTTGGTTGTTCGATGTTGAATGTTGGATGTTTCCCTTGCTGGATGATTTCTCTGATTAACAAATGGGCTTCGTTCGTCCGGTTCTCGCACACCGTTTTCGCCCTGCCGTTCGCTCTGGCGGCGATGGCGGTGGCGGCGCGGGAGCATCGCGGCTGGCCGGGGACGCGGACGGTCCTGCTCATTCTCGCCGCAATGGTCTGCGCGCGCACGTGCGCGATGAGTTTCAATCGCATTGCGGACCGCAAGTTCGACGCCCTGAATCCCCGCACGGCCGATCGCCATCTGCCGGCCGGCCGGATCGGCCTGGCGGGCGCGATCGCCCTCTGCGCGCTGTCGGCCGCGGGTCTGGTCGCCGTCAGCGGTTTGCTCAACGCCCTTTGCCTTTATCTTTCGCCGGTGGCGCTGGCCGTGATCTGCTTCTACTCGCTCACGAAGCGGTTCACGGATTACACGCACGTTTTTCTCGGTCTTTCGCTGGCGCTGGCGCCCGTCGGAGCCTGGCTGGCGGTCAAAGGCGCGGAGATCTCGGCGCTCGAAATCCTGCAGATGCTCGTGCTCGCCGCAACGGTTGTGTTGTGGCTCGTCGGTTTCGACATCATCTACGCGCTCCAGGACTATGAGTTCGACCGGACCCACGGCCTCCACTCGCTGGTCGTCGGATGGGGTCCGAAAAACGCGCTGCACGCCGCGTTTCTGGCCCACATGATGATGTGCGGCCTGCTCCTCGCCTTCGGATTGCTCTGCCGCTTCCGCATCGCGTATCTCATCGGCTGGTCCATCATCGTCGGCTGCCTCGTGCTCGAGCATTGGATCGCGCGACGCCGCAGCCTGGATTGGATCAACGTCGCCTTCTTCCGACTTAATGCCCTGGTGGGCGCGGTTTTTTTCACCGTCACGGTCGCGGAAGTGGTTTTTCAGGGCGGATTCAAGCTGCGGTGATGAATTGGGAACAACCAACAACCAACATCCAACGCCGAACATCCAATGGCTTCGCCCGGCGGTCATTCGTTGGATGTTGAATGTTGGCTGTTCGATGTTTCCCAAATGTTTTCGGTAACAACTTTCCGGTTTTGCTTCTGAAGGAGGGATGGACACGGTAAAACTGGATCAGGCTATGCCCGACGGAAACCAATGCCCGCAATGCGGCACCCCGCTGCCGGCCGGCGCGCTCGCCGGACTCTGTCCCGCCTGCCTGCTCAAAATGGGCGCTTCGGCGGACACCGCCACGAACGCGCAAGGCAAACCGTTCACTCCGCCGAGTGTCACCGAACTCGCCGCGAAGTTTTCGCAGCTCGAAATCCTCGAATTCATCGGCAAGGGCGGCATGGGCGCGGTTTACAAGGCACGACAGAAGGAACTGGACCGCGTCGTGGCGTTGAAGATTCTTCCGCCGGGCATCGGCGACGATCCTGCCTTTGCCGAGCGCTTCGCCCGCGAGGCCAAGGCGCTGGCGAAGCTCAATCATCCCGGCATCGTGACGATTTACGATTTTGGCCGCGTGGACGGCTTGTTTTATTTCCTGATGGAATTCGTGGACGGCGTTAACTTGCGCCAGCTTCTCCACGCGGGTCGGGTCTCGCCGCGCGAGGCGCTGGCCATCGTGCCCCAGATTTGTGACGCGCTCCAATTCGCCCACGACCAGGGCATCGTCCACCGCGACATCAAGCCGGAGAATATTCTGCTCGACCGTCGTGGCCGCGTGAAGGTGGCGGATTTTGGCCTGGCGAAATTGGTGGGGGCCGGGGACGAACCGGCGGCAGGCGGGGGAACTGCCGCCGGTTCGCCTGTGCTGACCGAGTCGGGCAAGGTCATGGGCACGCCGAGTTACATGGCCCCGGAACAAGTTGCGCATCCCAACGAAGTTGACAACCGCGCGGACATTTACGCGTTGGGCGTGGTGTTTTACCAGATGCTCACCGGCGAACTGCCCGGCAAACGCATCGAACCGCCCTCAAAGAAAGTTCACATTGACGTGCGCCTGGATGAAGTGGTGTTGCGCGCGTTGGAGAAGAAGCCCGAACTCCGTTACCAGCAGGTCAGCGAAGTAAAAACCTGCGTGGAGACGATTGTGGGGAGCGCGGGCGTCCCGCCTGCGGGATTCGGCGTCGCGCCGAATTCATCGCCAGACAAATCAGCCAACGAGCCGCCCGGCGCGACGCCGGACGGAGCACGCGGGGCGCATGCGCTCCCTGAACCGCCGCTGCGTTTCTCGCGCACAGCCATCGTGGGTGCGGCAAGTGCTCCGCTCTCCTTTATCCCACTGGTCTGGTTTATTGCGCTGCTCACAGACTATGCCAGGAAGACAGCGCCCGGCACAGCCATCAACTGGGGAGCCATGTTGATGACGGTCATCTCCCTTTTCGCGCTGGTCCTGGTTGCGCCGCTAGGCACGACGATTCTCGGTTGGATTGCCGTGGCGCAAATCCGTCGTTCGTCTGGCCGGCTTTGCGGGCTGAGATTGGCCGTGTTCGACGGCTTATTGTTCCCGCTCTTGGCGTTGGATGCCATGATCGGCGGCGCGTGGATCGTTGCGGCAAAATTATTTGCCATTTTCATATTGAAGCTTCATGACTCGTTATTCGCAGATATTTCGGACGCCCTGATCTGGCTGCTATTTGCCGTGACCATTACGGCATGGATCGATTTTCAGGTCATCCGCAGGGTCTGGCGGGCGATGAACAATCCGCTGGATGGTTCGCCGGCAGCCGGCAGCCCCGGTTGGAAAACTCCTGTCATCCTGGCCGCCATCATCCTGTTAACGCTTTTTTGTGCCTCCTGGATCAACGAGCGCTTCCATCCGGCCAAAACCTTTTACATCGGCCAAGCCTATTTCCCCAAAAGCGATTCGATTGAAATCACCTCCGTCGAACGAACCCCGCAAAGGATGGTCGTCAAAGGCCATTACAACCTCGTCAGCCATGATCGGGCGACGCTGGCCCTTTACATCACCTCGACAAACCAAAATGTTCCCGAAGACTCACAACAACGGAGGCAGATTTCCAAAGGACGGGGTGATTTTGAATTGATCCATTCCCACCTTGTTCCTGGTCTTCCGCATGTGGCGATGTATGCCGACGGAAAGAATGTCGCCAACCTGTATTTTGGAACCCAGGCCGAAGCGCTTGAAGAAAGCAAAGTGAAATGGATCCCGGAGACGAACAATACGTCCGGCGACGCTTCACAATTGATGCAAGACGGCTGGCAATTATGGCAGGCGCGGAAACTGGACGAGGCGGCGGCAAAGTTTTACCAGGCCGTCGGACTCGCGCCCGACGATGCAAACGCGTGGAACGGACTGGGCTGGGCGACATTCAATTCAGGCAAAACAGAGGAGGCCGAGAACGCCTTTCAAAAGGCCGTTTCGATCGACACCAACCAACCGGGCGCGCTGAACGGCCTCGGTCAAATCTATTTGTCGCAAAGAAAATACGATCGGGCCGAAACGTATCTGCTCAAGGCCGCGCCTCAGGCCCCGGCGGCCTGGTACGGATTGACGCGGCTCTATTTGCTCGAAGGCAAGTTCGACCAGGCCGCAAGGTGGGCGCACGCTCTGATGGATGCAGGCCAGGCGGACGACCTTGTGCGCCAGATGCTGCAGGCAGCACAGGCGAAACAGTTGAGCGAAGGTCTTCGATTCAGGATCGAACCCCCTTTACCGGTTATCCTCGATCAGCCGGTGCGAAATACGAGTCATCTTGAAAATGACCGCCCAACTCTATCCGAACAACCGCCGGTTCCCGTCGAAACGCAGCCCGTTTCCGGCGCGCGCGATGTGGCACCAGGCGTAACCGAAATCCGCGTGCGGTTCAGCAAGGAAATGATGGACGAATCCTGGACCTGGTCCACGGCCTGGGAAAACTCCACGCCGGAATTCATCGGCCAGCCGCATTTTGAATCCGATGGCCGCACCTGTGTGGCAAAAGCAAAACTGGAACCGGGACACACTTATGCGTTCTGGCTAAACTCCGGTCAGTTTCATAACTTCAAGGATCGTGACGGTCGCCCGGCGGTTCCGTATCTGTTGATTTTCCAGACCCAACAAAAATAAAATGGAGAAGACAAACACATGAAAACAACAACAATGCTCACCCTTCTTCTGGCGGGCGCGCTGTGCCAGTTCGCAGCCGGCGTCAGCCGCGCCCAGGACATTGATTCCATCGCGCCGGTGGTGGTGAAAACCGTTCCGGAAGCCGGCATGAAGGATGTTGCGCCCGGCGAGGTCGAAATCAAGGTCACCTTCAGCAAGGAGATGACGGATCAATCGTGGAGCTGGTCGTCGGCCTGGAAGGATTCAGTTCCCGAATCAGTGGGGAAACCGAAATACGAAGCGGACCACAAAACATGCGTCATGAGGGTAAAATTGGACCCGAACAAAACCTACGGTTATTGGATCAACAGCCAAAACTTTCACGGCTTCAAAGACACGCAAGGCCATGCCGCCGTGCCTTACCTGCTCGTCTTTCGGACCAAAGCCCAGTAGGAGCGGATTTGAGTCCCGAACCATCCTCCACAGCATCCGGCGCGCCCGGTGACATCTTCGCCACGACGCACTGGACGGCAGTGCTCGCGGCGGGCAAACGTTCCACGCTGCAATCCGACCGGGCGCTCGACGAGCTGTGCCGCACCTACTGGTTTCCGCTCTACGCCTACGTCCGGCGGCGCGGCCATACGAAGGAGGACGCCGAGGATTTGACGCAGGCTTTCTTCGCCCGCTTTCTCAAAAAAAATTATCTTGAGTGCCTGGACACCGAGCGCGGCCGTTTCCGCGCCTTTCTGCTGGCGTCCCTGAAACATTTTCTGTCGAACGAATGGGACAAGTCGCAGGCTCAAAAACGTGGCGGCAACGCGGAGCACCTTTCGCTCGACTGGCAAACTGCGGACACCCGATTCCAGGTCGCCGCCGTGAACGAACCGGGTCCCGACAAGGCATTCGACCGGGAATGGGCGCTGGCGTTGCTCGCCCGCGTCATCGAACGGCTGCGCGCCGAGTGCAAGGCGGACGGTCGCTCAAAACAATTCGAGCAACTCAAAATCTTTCTCACCGCCGGCAAGGACGTGTTGTCCTCTGCGGGCGCCGCAAAAGCTTTAGGCATGGACGAAGGGGCCATGCGCACCGCGGTGCATCGCTTGCGAAAACGTTACCGGCTGCTGCTCCGCGATGAAATTGCGCAAACCTTGAGCGACTCGGCGATGGTGGATGAGGAAATGCGGGCATTGTTCGGGGCGTTCAGCGGATAAAACAACGCCGCCGGGTGTGCCCGGTTCGGAGTCCAGCCTTCAGCCGTCTCTATTCAGTCGCAGGGGAGCGCACGCGTCCTCGCGTGCAGTGGTTGGCGTCTCGCCAACCACTTTTGGGGCGTCCGGCCACTCCCCGCTTAGTGATTGCGTTGCGCCCTCCTCCGACCGGCGAGGCGCCGGTCGGAACACGCGAAGGCGCGTGTGCTCCCCAATTCCAACTGCACCGTTCCGCCTTCAGGCGGTTGGAGCAACGCCAGAGAGTTGGCCCGAAGGTGGCGCTTCCAAACGAACCTCCTGCATTTGCCTTGTCGCACAAATGCTGCTTTAATATGCGGACGAATGGATTTCTTCGTTCAACGCAGCGGGTTGCGCGACCTTTACGGCAAGGTCGCCGCCGGCGAACGCATTTCCGAGGCCGACGCGCTCCGGCTGTTTGAATCCAAGGATTTGAACGCCGTCGGCGCGATTGCGGATCTGGCGCGACAGAAGAAGGTCGGCAACCGCGCCAGCTACATTCTCAACCGCTACATCAATTACTCGAATTACTGCATTCTCTCCTGCCAGTTCTGCTCGTTTGCGCGCAAGAAGCGCGACAAGGACGGATTCGAATTGGCGGCGGACCAGATGGTCGAAAAGGCCCGTGAGGCATTGAAACTCGGCATCACGGAACTGCACATCGTCGGCGGATTGCATCCGTCGCTGCCGTTCAGCTATTACACGGACATGCTCAAGGCGCTGCGCGCGCTCGACTCTGATGGCAGGGCCGCGCTGCCGCGCGGCCGGGACGAGCAGCAGCTCGTCCCTCCCCAGCGCCTGCAACTGAAATGCTTCACCGCCATCGAGATTCTCCACCTTGCCTGGCTGGCAAAGAAAACCGTGGAGGAAACGTTGCGCGAACTGAAGGCGGCGGGACTCGATTCCCTGACGGGCGGCGGCGCGGAAATCTTCCGGAAGGAAGTCCGCTCCTCCATCGCCCGCGGCAAGGAATCCGCCGAAGAGTACTTGGACGTCCACCGCACTTGGCATCGCATGGGCGGACGCAGCACCTGTACGATGCTCTTTGGCCATGTCGAGTCCCTCGCCGACCGCGTGGACCATCTGCGTCAATTGCGCGCGTTGCAGGACGAGACGCGCGGCTACGTTGGTTTCGTTCCACTGCCCTACCAGCCCGAGGACAACGATATCCCGGTCGATCATCCGCCGACGGGGTTCGATGCGTTACGGACCATTGCCGTGAGCCGCATTTACCTCGACAACTTCGACCATATCACCGCGTATTGGGTTGGCATGGGGCTGAAGCTGGCGCAAGTGGCGTTGAGTTACGGCGCGGACGATCTCCACGGCACGATCATCGAGGAGCACATTTTTCACATGGCGGGAGCCAAATCGCCGCAACACCAAACCGAGGCGGAAATGGTGAAGGCCATCCGCGAAGCCCGCCTCATTCCGGTCCAGCGCAACACGTTTTACGAACCCATCAAAGTGTGGGACGGCGCGCCGACATTGTCTGAAGCTGAACCGCCCACGAACAAATCCAAGGTGTTGGAGGATAACCTGGCGTCGGCGTGACACCTCTCCAATATGCGATAGGCGCGTTATTCGTTTGTGGCGTCGTCATTGATCACGAGGGATGAGGATGCGGCTCTGTCTCCGGATTCGGCGAGTTCGAAAAGCACCTGTTTTGCAGACGATTCCGCTTTTTGGCGGCTTCGGTCGGCGTTTCTCTTTTTGCCAAGCAACGACTCCAAGGCGGTCTTCGCCTTTGTTTTGGTGAAGGCTTCTCGCAGCGTGTTGAAATACGCGAGCGTCCAATTGTCTTTCTCAAAATGCTCGCTGAACAAAGGCGATTTCATCTTCCGTTCAAAATCCTGTTCCCATTCTTCGGGAATGACCATTATCTTGGGCACGCTGGGTGACAGTCTCTTCGACCCGCTCGGTGAGCGGCACGGCCTCCAGGCGCGCGGCAAATGTTTTGTCCGCGAACCACCAGAGTTTTCCTGACGCGCCGCCCAGTTTCGCGTCCACCAGTCCAAAATCTTTGCCGACACTTTCTTCCGGCACAGTCTTAACGTCCAGTCCCGTGTGCAACGTGCCGAACAAGCCGCGCTTGGCGAGCACCGGGTCAACCTGATTGATGAGGAGGGTGTAAGGCGTCGGTTCGGCGCGGCTGGCGATGACTTCCCGGCAAGTGTCAATGACGATGCGGCGGAAACGATCCTCGTTGATTTCCTCCATTTGCCGTGCTGGCCGCGCCGTCTTGACGAAGCGAAGATAGAAATCACCTTGCGCGCTGCCGAACGGCTGCATCATCGCTTTGGCCGAAACCTGACCCAGCGGCTGGTGATGAATGTGCTCGTAATCAAAACCCGAGAACACGCCTGCGCGCACCGTGGCGTTGCGAACCATGAACGTCGGATTATGAAATGTCAGCGTCAGGCAGCGTTCGGCCCGCAGCACTTTGTAAAAACCTTGGAAACTGCTGTTGAGCAGCGAATGATAAACCTCGAACGGTTTCTTCTGCCGCTCGTTACGGATCACCTCGTGCGCCACGATGTTTTCCGTGTACCGATAATCCGCTTTCAACCATGCGTTCCAAAGATAGGAAAGTTCGCCGTATTGGATGGACGCATCGTAAGGCGGGTCGGTGAACACATAATCCACGGATTCTTCCGGCATCTTTTTCATCAGCTCCACGCAATCATCGGTGACGATGGCAATGTCCGCTTCTCCATCCAAACGTACATGGCCGTGTGTGGCTCGGGCGGAATCTGCCGGTTGATGTGGTCAAAGGCCGGAGGTGTGATTTTACCAATCTTGGCGTGGGTCAGTTCGCGGGTTTTCATCAGGCGTCGCGTGCGACTTCTTTCAGCAATCTTTGACAGATCTCGTACGCAGCGGCGAGTCGAATCGCGCGCATTTTCCCAAAGCTCCAGCCCCGCCGGGGCGACATCTTGATGCCGGCACTTGCGTTCGCTTGAAATTTCTCGCGCATCCTCCGTCGGGGATGCAAACTGGCAGCGTGATGTCATTCTGCCGTGACAAATCAAAACGGCGATCAACAGCAAAATGAGCAGTTCCGACGACACTCCCAAACTCCGGATGACGCCGCGGGAAACGGCGGAGGAAGTGGCGCACCGCATCGAGCGGGAGCAGCGCTCTGCCAGGCTGCAGCGGGAAAGCCGGCTGAACGAGTCCCTGGCGCCTTTTCGCGTGGGGTCGGTGTCTTATTTGAACGCCGTGCCGTTGACGCGCGGGTTGGAGGAGGAAATTCTTTATGCCGTGCCCTCCCGCCTGGCAGAACTGCTGCGCCGCGACGAACTCGACGCGGCGCTCGTGAGTCTTGCCGAAGTCCTCCTCACGGACCGCTACGACGTCCTGGACGAGATCGCCATCGCGTCTTTGGGAGAGGTCCAAAGCATCCTGCTGGCGCACCGCAAGCCGTTGGAGGAGGCGCGCGAGATTTTTTTCGACCCGGCGTCGATCACCAGCGTCAACCTCCTGCGCGTCCTGCTCGCGGAGCGGGGGCTGAAGCCGGAAGTCAAGCCGCTGGCCGCCCTCGATTTCGCGGCCCTCCCGGATTACGCATTACTGATCGGCGACCCGGCGCTGGATTTTGTGCTCGGCCCGCATCGGCACGAAACCTGGGACCTGGGCGCGGCCTGGTTTGAGATGACGAACCTGCCGTTTGTGTATGCGGTTTGGGCCTTGCGCCGGGGCGTTGAAAACTCAACGTTGCGCCGGCAATTGCGCGAGGCGCGCGATTTCGGATTGGACACCCTGGACGACATCATCCGCAACCGCACCGAATACGATTACAATTTTCGCAAGGATTACCTTGGCTGGCACGTTCACTACCACATGGGCGCCGACGAGAAGCGCGGCATCGCCAAATTCATCGAACTGCTGCGCAAACATGGCTTGGGACCGGTTTACGAACCGAAATTTGTGTCGTGAGCCGTCAGGGAAACATCCAACGCCCAACTTCGAATGACGGACCCGGAACCACCGGCGCCTGATCATTGAATGTCCGGTGTTCGATGTTGGGGATTCGATGTTTCTTCATTCCTAAGTTTCGCCAGCACTTCTGGATCGCGCACATCCACCCAGCGTCCTTGGATTTCCAAGCCGGCGATCTTATGATTCGCGGCGAGCATTCCGTTGATTGCATCGGTCAATTCATATTCGCCGCGGGGCGACTTCCGCAGTGCGGCGGTGAATTCGAACAGTGAAGGTTTGAAGATGTAAACGCCGGCGTTGTACCAGACCGGCGCGTCCGGTTTGAGCCAGCCGTCCGCTCGCAACTGCGCCAGTTGTTCCGGACCGGGTTTTTCCACGATCCTTTTCAGACAGAACCGGGCGTCGAACAGATTCAGTCCCCCCTTGGCAACCTCGTCGCCGCGCGTGACCGTGATCAGGCCGGAAAACCTCCCATCGCCAAAGCGGCGGATCATTTGTTGGTACGTCTCCGGCGCCACGAGGATATCGCCGTAAGTCAGCAGGAACGGTGAGGAGCCGACAAAATCCCGGGCGACCTCCGGGGCCTTGCCGGTTCCGTCCTGGACCGTTTGCCGGCCGAAGGCGATCCGTGCCTTCCATCGCGAACCGTCGCCAAAGTAGTCCTCGATCACTCCGGCCTGAAACCCGGTGACGATGAAAATCTCGTGCACGCCCGCGGCGAGGATTCCCTCAAGGATGTGTTCGAGGATTGGCTTGCTCTGAACTTTGAGCATCGGCTTGGGCAGCTCGTTCGTGAGCTCCTTCATGCGGGTACCCTTGCCCGCGGCCAGAATGACGGCTTTCATCCCCGTCAATGAACACGGGCCGGGGCGGATAAAAAAGGAATTTCTTGGCTGGAAAACACTCCTCGATCCAGGGTGCCAGCACCGCGCGGAAGAATAGGCGGCTGGGATGGGACCCGGAAGGAATCGACAGTCTGAATGTTGACGGGACTGTCGGGGATCCTGGTGTTGATGGGGCTCTCCGGTTGGCAGCTGGAGTGGTTGGGGCGGAAACAGAGGCGGCTCCAGGACGCCAACGATCAACTCGAGGCCAAAGTTAGGGAACGCACACTCGAACTGCCGCTGACCCCACGGAACGGCAAATCCGCCCAACTGTCCCCTCCACTGGCCAACGCGACTTAGCCTTCGAGCACAGCCTCCACCCGGATCGGTTCCGGCCGTGGAGAACAGACCGGCAGCAGGTTGCCGGCGATTTCTTTCCCGTCCACGCGCAGCTTTCTGACGCCGCGTTGTTTGCCGCGCGGATTCCCGACCTCAATGAGGTAGGTATTGCCGCGGAAGCGGCGAGTGACGGTGAAGCCTTTCCATTTTGACGGGATAACCGGATCGACGCGCAGGCCGTCGTATTCGGTCCGGATGCCGAAAATCCATTGGGTCACCGTGAAGTAGGTCCAGGCGGCGGTGCCGGTGAGCCACGAGTTCTTGGCCTCGCCGTGCGTGGGCGCGTCCTTGCCCGCGATCATCTGCGCGAAGACGTAAGGCTCGCACCGGTGCAGGTCTCCGATATTTTCCCGCGCGGAAGGGTTGATGCGGGTGTAATAATCGAAGGCTCGGTCCCCGTTGCCGGCCATGGTTTCGGCGATGATGATCCACGGGTTGTTGTGGCAGAAAATCCCGGCGTTTTCCTTGTACCCGGGCGGGTAGGAGGAGATTTCACCCATCTGGATGTAGTATTTCGAGAATGCCGGCTGCTGGAGCATGATGCCATGCCGTGTGGCGAGGTGCTTGTTCACCGATCCCAGCGCGCGCCGCGCCTTGCCATCCTCCAGCCCGATGCCCGCCATGATGCACATGCCCTGGGACTCGATGAAGATCTGGCCTTCGTCGCAGACCTTCGAGCCGATGGGCTTGCCGTAATCATCGTATGCGCGCACAAACCAGTCGCCGTCCCAGCCGTGCTGGCAGATGACTTTCTCCATTTTCGCGGCTTCGGCCAGACAGCGTTCGGCTTCCTTGTTCTGACCGCGCTTTTTCGCGATGGCAGCAAGTTCCTTCCCGACCATTACAAACAGGCCTGCGATGAAGACCGATTCGGCAACCTTGCCGTCCTTGTTCGTCGTGGTTTGGAACGACTGGCCCGGCGTGTCCGAGAAGCAGTTGAGATTCAGGCAGTCGTTCCAGTCGGCTCGACCGATGAGCGGCAGGCCGTGCGGACCGATACGTTCGAGGGTGTAATTGAAACTGCGGCGCAGGTGTTCGTAAAGCGGCTGCTCGGAGCCAGGTTCGTTTTCGAACTGCACCGGTTCGTCGAGGATGCTCCAGTCGCCGGTTTCCTTGAGGTAGGCCGCGACGCCCAGGATGAGCCAGTGCGGATCGTCGTTGAAGCCGCTGCCGATGTCGTTGTTCCCGCGTTTGGTGAGCGGCTGATATTGGTGGAACGCGCCGCCGGACTTGAGTTGCGTGGCCGCGATGTCGAGGATGCGTTCGCGGGCGCGGGCCGGGACCATCTGGACAAAGCCCAGCAGGTCCTGGTTCGAATCACGGAAACCCAGACCCCGGCCGATGCCGGATTCGTAGAACGACGCCGAGCGCGACATGTTGAACGTGGCCATGCACTGGTAGGCGTTCCAGATGTTGACCATGCGGTTGGCGTGGACGTCGGGCGATTGCACGTGATAAACGCCGAGCAGGCCGTCCCAATTTTCCCCCAACGCCTGGAAGGCGGCGGCGACGTTTTTGCCTTCGAGATATTTCGCAATGACCGGTTTGACGGTTTTTTTGTTGATGGTCTGGGAGTCCGGCGGGTCGAATTTTTTGTCCACCGGATTTTCGTGATAGCCGAGGACAAAGATGATTTCCTTCGTTTCGCCGGGCTTCAAATTCACTTTGACGTGATGCGAACCGTGCGGCGCCCAGCCGTGCGCAACCGAGTTGAAGGATTTGCCACGCTCCACTGACGCCGGATTGTCCCAACTGCGGTAGGCGCCGAGGAACGTGTCGCGTTGCGTATCGAAACCGGCGAGCTTTTCCGAGCAGGCGAAATACGCGAAGTGGTTGCGGCGCTCGCGATACTCGGTCTTGTGGTAGATGACACCGTTCACGATTTCGACCTGGCCGGTGCTGAAATTGCGCTGGAAGTTGGTGGCGTCATCCTGGGCGTCCCACAGGCAGAACTCGATGCTGGAAAAAATGGAGAGCTTCGCCGGCTTTTTGCGGCGATTCGTCACCTGGAACTTCCAGATCTCCAACGTCTCGCCGAGCGGCACGAAATAGCAGGTCCGCGCGTCGATCTTGTTGTAACTGGAACCGATGGTGGTGTAGCCCATGCCGTGGCGGCATTCGTAATTGTCCAGCTTGGTCCGCGTGGGCTGCCAGGAAGGCGACCAGAACTCCCCCGTGTCGTTGTCCCGGATGTAGAGATAGCGCCCGCCGAAATCAAACGGCGCGTTGTTGTAGCGGTAGCGGGTGAGGCGGCGCAGGCGCGCATCGCGGTAAAAGGAATACCCGCCGGCGGTGTTGGAGATGATGCCGAAGTAGGCTTCACAACCCAGATAGTTGATCCAGGGCAGCGGGGTGTTGGGCCGGGTGATGACGTATTCGCGACGTTGGTCGTCAAAGTGTCCGTAACGCATGGCTGTTTTTTTTGATGTGAAATTAAAAACTTAACTGGCAGCGGTGGCGGCACCCGTTTCGGGCTGGCCCTGGAGATCAGGCACGGGGTCGGGGTCGGGCGTGGGCGCCGGCAACCGGTCGTACCAGGTTTTTTTCAGGATGAAACAGGTGATCGTGAGCACCACGAGCGTGATGGCGACATTGCGGAAGCGGCGCGTCACCAGAAACATCGCCAGCACGATGAAACAGGTCTGCCAGATGGTGCCAACGACGATATTAAACATGTCGCGGAAGAAATCGGGGTTCCGTTTGAAACCCGGGTCTTCTTTGACGACCTTGGCAAGGACTGGGCCCCAGAAACCCCAGGGCCGTACCCGACGATAGAAATCCTTCAGGACTTCTTCCTCTTCCGGGCTGGTCAGAAACGTTGCCAGGAGACAGCCCACGATTGAGAGGCCGAGGATGAGCGGGAATGAGGTGATGGGATGGCCGAGCAGCACCATCACATTGGCGGCGTCGTTGCCAAAATGTGATTCCACGAACGGCTGGAGATGGGGAATAATATGCGGCATGATCAACGGCAGCCCCAAAGAGGCGGCGATGCCCGTCACCATGCCCCAGAAATACCCCCAGCTATTGAACCGCCACCAATACCACTTGAGAACGTTTGAGGCTGTGTAGCCGCCCCACAGACCCGACACGATCCACTGCACGATCGAGTTGATGGACTGCGTAAAAAGACCGAAGGTAAGGCCGACGACCACCACGCCGAAGGAAGCCAGATAACTCAGCCACACGTAGCGTTTGGCCGGGGCATGGGGGTTGATGTACCGTTTGTAAATGTCGTTGACGAGGTAGGCCGGCGCGGCGTTGACCGTGGCGGCGAAATTCGACATGAATGCCGCTATCAACCCCGCTATGGTCAGGCCGAGGATGCCGACCGGGACAAACTTCCCCAGGGCCAGCGGCAATATTTTTTCAACATCCAAATCTTTGCCCATCGCCGCCAACTCCGGGGTGTAGAAAGCCAGGGCCAAAACCGTCAAGCCCATGATCAACATATATCGCGGGAAGAACAGCACCACATTGACCGTCGAGCTCATCAGCGCCGCCTCCCGGGGACCCTTCGTGGCGAGGACACGCTGCATGTCGTAATTCGGCGCCGGACCGGCCGCGCTGATCAGGATTCCTTTGAAAAGCATCATCATGAAGAAAATTCCGAAGAACGAATAACCATCCGAGACGATTCGATTGTTGATCTCAGGAATGGTTGTCCAGTTCAAGCCGAGATTCCAGCCGAAGAACAGATCGTGCCAGCCGGATGGCACCACCCGGTTCAGCAGGTCTGGGGCGACCTTGATCATGGCAATGATGCCGATGGCGATGGAGGCGACGGTAAGGATGCAGAACTGGACAACCTCCGTGAAAACCACGCTGAACATGCCGCCCTTGACCACATAAAACGTCGTGATCCCCATCAGGATCCACGCGTAGGTATCATCCGAGAGGTGCCCCGGCAGGAACTCGCCTGCGAACTTGCCGATGCCTTTAGCCGCGTAGGCCAGGAAGCCAATCACACCCACCATCGCAAAGACCACGACGATGATATGCGAGGCGGTTGCGCCCGGCCCCTTGCCAAACCGGGTCTGGATCCATTCCGCCCCCGTCATCACGTTTGACCGCCGCAGCCAGATGGACATATAGACCATGAGGAAAATCTGGTTGAACACCGGCCACAGCCAGGGGAGCCATATTCCCTTCATTCCATACGTGGCCGTGATATAAACCAGCCACATGGTGCCCGAGATATCGAACATGCCGGACGCGTTGGAAACACCCAGCATGTACCAGGGCAGCTTGTTGCCACCCAGGAAATAGGACTTCATGTCCTTGGACGCCCGTTTGGAGACCCAGAAACCAACAAAAATCGTGGCGAGCAGATACAGGATGATAATGCCGATGTCGATCCAATGAAGTTGCATAGGGTGGCGGGATGCGTTGGTGGACGTTAACTGACCCGGGACGGCTTCGGGAACGTTGCACAGGCGAGAGGAAATCTAACGTTGGCCCAGTTCATGGAGAGATCATAATTTTCTGACTGATGACGTCAAGGGGGAACGCGACGGCGCCTGTCAGCGAAATTAATGACAGGGCCGGCGCTTCCAGAGGCTTGCAACGACAGTCGAAAACCGGTTTGATTTGTGGATGTTAATGGGTCTTCCGGCTCCATCTTCAACTGGCGCCCGCCGCGGCGTGCAACAGAGTCGTTGGGCACTCGCGTTGCTCGTGATGTTACTCCTGAATCCCGCCCGCGGTGACGAGGTCACGCTCGCGATCCGGCTCAACACCGTCGGCTATGTGCCACAGGCGGAAAAAAAAGCCACCGTCGTCGCACCCTGCACAGCCTTTGCCGTCGTGCAACTCCCGGAAGGGCGGAGAGTTTTTTCCGGCCACGTTACGGGCCCGCTGCTGAATCCGGACACCCGCGAGCAACTTTATACCGCCGACTTTTCTGCCTGCGACCAGCCGGGCGACTATGAACTCGAGATCCCCGGCGTGGGCCGGTCCGCGCCGTTCCGCATCGCTCCCGGCCTGTACCGCGAACCCTTCGCCACCGCCATGCTTGGCATGTATTTGTGGCGGTGCGGCACCGCCGTCAGCGCCACCTATCACTCCCAAACCTTCGCCCACGGCCCGTGCCATACCAACGACGCCTGGCTCGATTTCGTTGGCGGCGGGCACACCCGGCAGGACGGCACCGAAGGCTGGCATGATGCGGGCGATTACAACAAGTACGTCGTCAATGCCGGCGTCGCGGTCGGCACCCTGTTCCGAGCATGGGAGGATTTCGGCCCTCAAATCCGCCGGATCCGGCTCCAGATCCCCGAGTCGGGAGGCGCGCTGCCGGATTTTCTGGCGGAACTGAAATGGGAGATGGATTGGGTGCTGAAAATGCAGGCGGCGGACGGTTCGGTGTATCACAAATTGACCACCCGGAGATTCGGCGACTTCATTCCGCCGGATGCCGAAACCACCGAGCGCTATTTCACCCCTTGGGGCAGCGAAGCCACCGCGGATTTCGTCGGCATGATGGCGCAGGCCGCCCGGATCTTTCGGCCTTACGATCCGGCCTTTGCCGAACGTTGCCTGCAAGCCGCCGGGAAGAGCTACCAGTTTTTGAAGGCCCATCCGGAATATCATCCGGCCGATCAAACCGGCTTCAGGACCGGCACCTATGAGGTCAACCAGCCCGACCGCCGCTTGGATCGAATCCCCAACAACCGCTTGTGGTCGGCGGCGGAGTTATGGGAAACAACGGGAGCGCCCGATGTGTTGCGGGACCTGGAAAACAACATTCGAGCCACTCATGCCTGCGTCAACGCCGATTTCGACTGGGAGGAAATCATGGATCTCGGGCTGCTGACCTATGTCTCATCCCAGCGCTCCGGCCGCGACCCGGCCCTCGTGAAGCAGGTCCGCGATAACCTGGTGGCGGCGACCGACGGCATCGTGCAAACCCGCAACCGTCATGGTTATGCCCGCCCCCTGGGTTCAAGCTATTATTGGGGCTGTAATGGCGGTGTGGCGCGCCAGACGTTGCTGCTCATCGCTGCAGACCGCCTGACCCGCGCCCATTCGCCGGCATCAGGACTGCGCGGCGCCCAGCTTCTGATGCAACCCGCCATCCGCCCCTCCGCCAGGCCGGAGTATCGCGCCGCATGCCTCGACGCGTTGAATTACCTGCTCGGCCGGAATTGCTATGGCCGGTCGTTCGTCACCGGAATGGGGTTCNNTTCGCCCCGCCGATGCACCCGCATGATCGCCGTTGCGCGGACGGACAGGGTCCCTGGCCCGGTTATCTGGTGGGCGGCCCTCACCCCGGGGCCGGGGATTGGCATGATGTGCAGGCGGATTTCCGCACCAACGAAATTGCCATCAACTGGAACGCCGCGCTGATCTATGCCCTGGCGGCCTGCCTCGACTGAGAGGATGCGTCACCGCGCCGTGGAGGAGACGTCCGGGCTGTCAACCGGGCCGGCTTCACCGGCGGCGACTTCCTCTCCAAACGCTTTCATCACCAACTCCGGCTTCGGCGGCCTGGTCAGCAGGCTGACGACCGGCATCACCAGCAGCGGCACGAACATCGCGATCGCGCCCGCGACGGGAATCAGGGGCTTGCCCCACAGGAAGAACAGACCCACGGCCGTGCCGACTCCGGAAATCATGCCGGCATACGCGCCGATCTTGGTGGCCCGCTGCCAGAACAGCCCATAGAGGTAGGGCGCCAGGAAGGCGCCGCTCAACGCGCTCCAGGCGATGACCATGAGGTTGACGATGACGTCCACCTTGCTCACCGCGATCCACAAGGACAACGCCACAAACACCCCGCACAGCACGCGCATGAGGATCATGGTCCGCTTGGGATTCTTCTCCCGGTTTCCCGAAGCGCCGTAAAGGTCGATGGCAATGGCCGAACTGCTCACCAGCACGAGCGACGACAGGCTGGACATCGACGCTGAAAACACCATCAACAGGATGACCATCGTCAGCCATGGAGGGACGTAGGTCGTGATGAACAGCGGCATGAGCAGGTCGAGTTCCGGCTTGCCTGTTTGCGGATTCGCAATGGACGCCAGATCGGTTTTCGGATCGGCAAAGAACAGATGCGTCAGAGCGCCGCTGTAATACGCGCCGAAGGACATGAACAGGGCAAAAATGGTCGCGATGACCATCGCGCGCTTGACATCGGCTCTGCTGCGGATCGAGTAAAATTTCTGCACCATCTGCGGCAACGCCCAGGGGCCGAAGCTCGTGATGAGCACGAGTGAGACCAGCGTCACCCAGCCCGGAAACGGCGGCCCCGTGGGCGGCGGCGACGCGTGCAATGCCGGCGCATACTTCGGATCCAACAGCGCGGTGAAACTCGCGACCAGCCCGCCTTTCATGCCGACCAGGAGCAGGACCATGGTGATGACGCCGAAGAACTCGACGATGCCCCTGATGAAATCGCTCAAGGCCACCGCGAAGTACCCGCCCATGATGAGATAGACGCCCGTCAAAACAGCCAGGAAAACAAGCGCCTGATTGTATTGCAACCCCAGCGTCCTCTGGAACAGGTAACTCAAGCCCATATAAACGGACGCCGAATAGGGCACCAGAAAGACGAATACCACGAGTGCCGAAATCACCTGGAGCGGCGGGCTGCCGTACCGGGCCCTGAGGAACTCGGGCATTGTCATCGCGTTCAAGCGCGCGGTCATGTCCCGCGTCCGGCCCGCAAGGATCCACCAGGCAAGCAACGTGCCGATCAGCGTGTTGCCGAACACAATCCACAATGTGTGGATGCCGAAACCCCATCCCAACCGGCCGGCGTAACCGATGAACAGCACCGCGGAAAAATAGGTCGTCCCATAGGCAAACGCGCTCATCCAGGGCCCCAGCGAACGGCCGCCGAGGAAGAAATCCCCGACGTCCTTGGTCCGTTTCATGCACCAGAAACCAACGGCGAGCATCACCAGGACATAGAAGATCACCAACCCGGCGTAGAGGAGCGCGTTCATAACGTGATAAGTAGTATGCCGTAGATAACAGATATGAATAAAGATTAATTATGAATCATGGGCTGTTTTTTTAAATCAGACCACCGGCCTTGGACGCGCCGGGGCGCGACGATGACGCAGACGGGTCGGTCCTGAGTATTTACACAAGACAGTATTCGGGCATTTTCGTGATCAGTTATGGCACGGAAATTACGAGTGGAATACGAGGGGGCAATCTACCACGTGATGAGCCGAGGGGACCGGCGAATACTCAGGACCGACCCGTTTTTGGCTCCATCATCGCGGAACTGCTCGTTCGATCGGGCGTGCATTGTGTTCGTGTCCTCGATACTCGATACTGATTCCCTCAAGGCTGGTAAACTGCCTCTGCACCTCGAAAGAAACACCGTGTGATGCCGTGAAAATCAATACGTCATGTCGTTTGCAGTAGGCAAAGGGCGCGTCCAAGGTGGCGCGGGCGCGCCCGTTTGCGGGCCGGAGATTATACGGGTTGCAGGATGAAGGTGATGGTCGCTTTGGGGGGGCATTGGTATTTGACGAATTTACCGCGCAGCCAGACGCGCATGAACGTTTCGTGGTCCTGGAGGTTGAGGACGACGACGGCGATTTTGCCGTCGGAGTTGAGGGCGGCGGTGGCGATGAAGTCGTCGCTGTTGGAAGTACAGACGATGCGTTTGGCGCCGGGACGGATGAAGCGGGAGAACTGGCCCAAAACGTAGTGCGGGGGGTTGTAGGTGATTTCGCCGGTGGTGGTGTTGGCGTTGACGATGGTGTTTCTGTGTCTGTGTACGCCGGGGACATCGCCGGCGTGACGCGGCCCGTTGTCCTGGTCGAGGATGAGGTTCCAGACATCCCAGCCCTCGGTCCAGTTATTGAGGTCGGTGATGACGCTCTTGGAGAGGCGCAGGGCGGCGGGCCAAGTGCCGCCGATTCCGCCTTCGGTGTAGAGGAGATGTTTGTCGGGGAAGGCATCGTGGACGATGCGAACGTTATCGAAGTGGTCGCCGGTGTACCAGTGGAAGGCGGCGCCCCAGATGTACTTGGAGGCCTCCTTGTCATCATACGCGGGCTGGACGCGCTCGTATATGAGGCCGCGATTGTGGTCCCAGATCATGAGCTTGACGTCGGAGAGGCCGGCTTTTTTGAGGGTGGTACCGAGGAAGTTCTTGACGAAGTCGCGCTCTTCATCGGCGGTAAAGATGCAGGATTCCCAGGTCTGGGTGGCGAGTGCCTCATTCTGGACAGTCAAGCCCCATATGGGAATGCTCTCGGCGGCGTAGGCCTTGATGTACTTGACGTAGTAGTCGGCCCAAGTCTGGTCATACTCGGGCTTGAGCTTGCCGCCGTGCAGCATTTCGCCGTTGGTTTTCATCCAGCCGGGAGGGCTCCAAGGAGAGGCGTAAAGCTGGAGTTTGCCCTTGGCGGCGGCCCGGGCACGCTTGATGAACGGGATGCGGTCCTTGCGGTCGTGGTCGATGGTGAAGTTCTTGAGTTCCTTGTCGCCGGCGGTGTCATCGTAGGTGTACATGTCGTCGGAGTAGTCGCAGCTATGGATTGTGGTGCGGCAGAGGGTGTAACCGTTGCCTTCAATGGGATCGAAGCAGGCTTTGAGGAATTGCTCCTGGGCGTTCTTGGGAAGCTTGGCGAAGACGGCGGCGGCGGCATCGGTGAAGGCGCCGCCAAAGCCTACGATGGTTTGGAAGGTCTTTTTGTCGTCGATGATGATCGTGGGGATATCCTCGTCGGGCTCATCAAGCGGCGCGAGGGCAAAGAAGCCGTGGTCGGTGAGCAGTGGTCGGTGAGCAGTTGTGCGGGGACGGGGGCGGAGGCCGTCGGCGCCGTGACGTAAACGCGGGCTTCCCTGTAATCCCGTTCCTGGGCGGAGGCTGAAACGAGAAGAAGGCAGGAGGCGATGGTGGAGAACAGTGCTCGCAAGGCTGTGCGAGAAGCAGTGGGGGTTGAGGTTACGAGTTTCATGGGCTATTTTTCAGTTGGAGGTTGGCAGCGCGCAAACTAGCAATATTCGGGAAAAACTCAAAGGAGTAAGCTGCGCATTAGCCATCCGCTCCTTCAGAACGAGGTTTCGGCTCGGGAGGTTCGAAACGGTAACCGATTTGCCGGATGGTGTGGATGAACATGGGCCGGGTGGAGTCGGGTTCGATCTTATTCCGCAACGTGGTGACAAACCGGTCAATGCTGCGGCTGGTGACGACGCAATCATAACCCCAGACGGCGTTCAGGATCTCATCGCGGGTCAGGGCTCGCCCCGGCTTTTTGACGAAAAATTCCAGGAGATCGAATTCCTTGGGAGATAAGTCGATTTCCTTGCCTTTGCGTGTCAGTCGCCGAGCGGGGATATCCAACCGGAAGCAGCCAAATTCGTAAACGTCATGCACTTCCTTTCTTGCGCGACGCAAAAAGGCGGCGGCCCGAGCCAGAAGCTCTTTGATACTAAAGGGCTTGGTGACGTAATCGTCGGCGCCGAGATTGAGGCCCAGCACGATGTCCGACTCGTCCCCTTTGGCGGTGAGCATGATGATCGGCATGGCCAGTTTTTCCTCGCGAATCAGCCGGCAGATCTCGTAGCCGTTGATTTTGGGCAGCATGATGTCGAGGATGATTAAGTCGGGCTTTACATTCAACGCGGCTTTCAACCCCCTTTCACCGTCCGCAGCGGTGATGACTTTGTAGCCCTTGAATTCGAAGTTGTCCTTCAACCCGATCAACATTGTCGGGTCGTCTTCAATGATGAGCACGGTTTGCATGGGGTGTCGTATTTATTTCAGTTCTCTCAACCTCGCTCCACCGGGTGGGTTTGAGGAAGAGAAGTGAAACCACAGATGGACCTGGCGCGGCATAGCCGCAACCAGAGACCAAGACTTCGGCGCGCAGTTGAACGTTGAAGGTTGAAAGTTGCAGGTTGCTCGGGCGCCTTCCTCCCAGTCTGCGATTCGCAACTGGAAAAATGTGGGCAAGACAGCAAACCTTTTGTGGATAGCAGTGCAGATCCACACAGATGTGGGAAAAGAAAACTGTCTTTCCCGCGGGGAACTTTTCCGCCTCACAACTCTCGTTTTTATCTGTGTGCATCTGTGTGCATCTGTGTCCATCTGTGGTTTCAATGGCTTGGTTCGGATTCAGTCCCCGTTTCCGCGGACGACGGGGATCCGGACGGTGAACGTGCTTCCTTTGCCCGGCTTGCTTTCGACATCGATTCTTCCCTTATGGGCGTCCACGATGAATTTGACAATGCTGAGGCCCAATCCGCAACCCTCCGCCTTGCGCGCCAGCGAACTGTCCACCTGATAAAAACGGTCAAAAATCCGCCGGGTGTGTTTCCGAGTGAGGCCGATGCCATTGTCTGAAACCGCAAAGCATACAAAGCCAGGGTCATGGAAAATCTTGACCGCGATTTGCTTGTCCTCGGCGGTATATTTGCAGGCGTTGTCCAGCAGGTTGACGAGGACAGTGACCATCGCGTCGTGATCGGCCTGGATTTCAGGCAGAGGCTCCGCAACATCGATAGCGAAGTGACAGTTGTGCGCGACAAATTTTGTTTTGACTGACTCGATGGCATCATTGGCTATGGCGGCGGGCCGGACATCCGCCAGCGTGAAAGCCATTTTGTTCCGCTCCATCCGCGAAAAGGTCAGGAAATTGTCAATCATCCGGCTGAGCCGTTCATTTTCTTTCGCGGTCAAACGCAGATACTCCTTGGCCTGCGCCTCGTCCCGGACGTTGCCCTCAAGCAGGGTATCCACCAGGACGCGCATGGACGCCAGCGGCGTCTTGAGTTCGTGCGACACGGTGGCGATGAAGTCGTTTTTCAACCGGCTCAACCGGATTTGTTTGCCAACGGCCCGCGTGGCGAAGCCGCCCGCCATCAGGATCAGCACGATCACCAGGACTCCGGTCCACATATACACGGCGATCTGCCTTCTGGCTGCCTTCTCGAAAACGTCGCCGCCTTCAAAGTATAATTCCACCTTCCAACCCGGGAAGGCTGCGGGCAAGGGCGCGGCGGTAAAGGATTTGCCTGCCGGCCGAGGCGTGCCGGCCACAAAGTTGCCAGCGGCATCGAGTATCCGATAAGCCGACTCGGTGCCGGTGAACGTGTCCTGGTAGCCGGAAAAGGCGGAGGCGATCCCCGTCTCGGACAGAAGAACCAACAGCGTTGACGACTGGGTCCGGTGGCGCAGGCCATAAACCCGCTGTTGATCGAGATCGGTCTGAAAGAATCCGTCGAACTGGCTCGAGAACGGCCGAATCGTTTCGGCGGCGGCAATGGAAAGTTCTTCGGCGGCGGCGAGCTTTGTGAGTTTGTCCGTTGCCTTTGCGTCCTCCGCGAGATTGGAACTTTGAAGCGCCTCCAAAACCTTTTTCGCAATGAAGAGGTTTTGGTTCGCAGGCAGCAGGGCGCGGTCGCCGGCGGGATTGTAGAGATCGTTGCTCAAGGCGTTGACCGTCCGGTGGAGGATTTCAGAGTGCAACGGCGATTGGCCGGATCGATTGAGCACCGATAAAAGCAACAGCCGGGCGTTCTCGACGGCGAGGCGCAAGACGGGGTCTTCGCGATCCGGCAGCGCGGCAAAGGCGGCCTTCTGGCATTCATCAATCGACTCCTCGAGCCGGCCGAGCTTGGACAGACAACGACTCTTGCCGATCATCGCCGCGAGGGCCACGCGCGGGTCGCTGTGGGTTGACAGCGAGTCGTAGAGTTGCGCGGCCTCGGAGTATTGCTGCCTGGCGAACTCCTGCTGTCGCGCGTCGGCTAGCGGGCTGTCCGACGGTGCGTCGTTGCCCGCAACATCAGCCGATTGCGGATACACGGCAGAACCGTCCGCGTCCCACACAACCACACCCTGAAAGTTCTCCTCCAGGACCAGCCGCCGGAAGAGCGAATACGGATTCGTGACCGGCTTGATCTTGTCGAGGCTGGCGAGCCGGGCGGCGTAAAGGGATTCGGTTTTGGCGGTGGCGTCGGCGAGTTTGTCCTGATAGAGCGCGGCGAGCTTCTGGCGGACGACCAAGCGTTCGTTGGCCACGACGCGGCTCATGAACCAGAGCAAAGTTACCGTGGGCAGCACCACCGCGACCGCCAGCAGCGCCACCCACTGCAACTGATTGTGCCTTTTGATAAGGGCGCTGCCGAATTTCAATTATTGATCCTCTTTTGACCGTTAGCGAGAGCCTTGATCTGGCTCTCGGAAAGAGCGTAGTTATAGATTCGGACATCATCAATCAGACCATGCCAACAATGTCCCGTCAGTTCGATGTTTTCCCCGATACAAACCGGAAAGTCATTTGTCCCAATGGGGCCATTCCGCGGTCGCGAGACATCCAGCCGACCGTCCACATAGGTGCTCATTTTCTGTCCGTCGTAAGTGCACACGACGTGATGCCACTGGCCCGGACTGACATTGGTCCTTCCATTCAAATAATCTTCGCGGGCAACGCCGAAGTGGAATGCGTTTTGAGCAGACTCGGTCGACATTCGCCAGGCCGAGTCGCCTTTGGTGACGATGCCGGTCCACTCCTGCGGGACGGACGTGATGTTGACCCAAGCCGAGATGGTTATCTGGCCCGTGATGTCAAAGGCGGATTCGTTGTCGATTTTGACGTAATCGCCATGGCCGCCGAATTCAATTGCGCCGCCAAGTCGTCCGCCCTGGGGCCGCCAGACTGGATTACCCTGCAACGAGCCGTTGTGGCCATTTCCGGAGCTGTCGGCAGCAACCGTACCTCCGGCTTCATCAAACTTCCACCAGCCAACGAGGCCGGCCAGCTCCGCGTTTCCAAAAGCCTGTGGATTTTCCCACGCGTTATCCTCCCTGGCATGCCACGCTATCTTGGACTTGCGTTTGCCTCCGGCGTCGTTGTCGTTGACCTGAATGTCCAGGCCGATCTTCGCACCAACGGAAGGCTTCGTGCCGAGCGTTGACCACGGGAGCTTGATTTCCACGCGATAGCCCTTGTCCGTCGTGACCAGCGCATACTGAACACCGTTGGTCCGACCGTGCCTGAGCTCCTGCATTTGCGGCGAGGTTTCATCCCAATTGAAACCGTACTGGTAATCCGTCTGGCCGTATTGAGCGGATTTGCTGTCCGTGACATCAATATAAACCTCCACGCTGTCCGATTCATACCAGGCTTCCGGGCTGGTATCGTGTTTGAGAATATCATCCGTGACATCAACGAGCAGATAGAGATTGTTTTCATCCCACATTGCCTTGTAGTCAGCCGAAAGATCGTCGGACGACTTCGGCGGCTCATACATGACGTTGGCAATCTTGTATGCCTTGGCGTCGTTCCAGACGTCGTCCACCTTGCCATCAATGACAGGCATGCGGACCGCCGGGAAAATCGTGGCCGGGCTTTCCTGCCGTAGTCGTCTGGCCGTGGCCTCGGTCCGGGCTTGGCGGGTGAGCTGGGCGATTTGCTTGGCCGGCCCGAGAACCTGATTGAGGGGCGGTATTCCGGTCACTTCTGAATTCAGAGCGAAAGTGTTTGGCTGCTCATCCGTGCGAAGCTCGATGGTCGTGAGGTCCGCGGCGCTGGCAAGCTGCTCGAGGCTGGCGTTCAACTGCATGGTCTGTTCGTCGTTCAGGGTCTCGAATTTCATCTGGGGACGAAGCAATCGCATGGCGCCGCCGGCGTTCACCAGGAGCAACTTGCTGGCGGTCGGAGAAAGCCGGTTGACGGCGTCATTCAACGGCCCTGAAGCGCAAATGGACTTGTGGCTTTTGAGTGCGGCGACGGAAGCGTCGATGACCTCGCGGTTCAGCGCCAGGAGGGTGATCCCGTTGACCTGCTCCAGATAGCATGTGAGATCGTGCCGGCCGTTCACGACGAGTTTATATTGCCCGGGTTTGGCGTCTTTCTGGCCGGAGGACCTTGCGGCGGCGATCCCCAGCAACGCGCCGAGAACTTGCTGCGTCTGCTCGGGGTTGCGACTCGTGATGGCCAAACCCAGGCGGCCCGGAATAACCTCGGGCAAAGCGGCACCGGCGGAGTTGCCTTCGGCGGGCAAGGCGAAAACCGTGACCTGCTCGATGTTGGCGAAGATTTCCCTTCCCACGTCAAGGCCGGTGACGTTTTGAATTTGGGCGCGGACCTTTTCGGCCTGCGCGGAATCCGTCTGATTCAAAGCGAAGCTAGCCACGGCAATGGCCTCTGCCGGCACCGCCTCCAGCGCGGACTTGCTGAGGTTGGGAGTTCGAATCATGTCATACGCCAGGCTGTGATGCGCATCTTTGAACTGAATGCCAATCGCACTGCTGAGGCCGTTGGACTCGACGGACTCCGTGAGGACAACGTCGTCTATGTTGCTGAAATCAGCGATGGCGTTTGCCGAAATAATCTGCGGAGGGATTTTGCCGTTGGGAAACATTTTCAATAGCTGCGCGTAGGTTTCCTCCACGTTGGCCCAAACCGTCAGGGCATTCTTCTGTCTTTGATTCTTGCTGAGCTTCGCGAACGACTGGTTGCTGGAAGCGAGTGTCGGCTCGGAACTCAATCCCTTGTATTGTTTCACGCACCACGGAAGCTGACTTGCCGGCTGCGCTACGATGATGACCTTGTCGTCGTAAGCCGCCGCCCCGGCATTCTTGATGGTTACGGTTTGCATGCCTTCGATGGCTTCACCCGGAGTGCCAACCATGCCCAGGCCGGCCAGGATTAGCCCCCGCAACGCGTCGCTCTTGCCGGGGTAGAGGACGGAAATCATGGGCGGATTGTTGTTGGCAATGCCGGTGACGCCAATGGCCGAGCCGCGGATTTTTTTAAACTCAGCCATCATGCTCGGGTTCAGGAGGGCAGCCATGATGTCGCCGGGCGATTTTTGGCCGGGGTTGGCCGTTGGCTGGCGGCCGATGGCGGCGAGCGGATTTTCATAGGGTGTGCCCTTGAGCATCGTGAGGATCGTTTCAATCTGTCTGCCGGGGCTCCCAAACTCCATAAACAACAATGTCCCGGGCGGCATCAGCGCGGCGGGGTCGAAACTCGTCAGATCATCCAGGACGGGTCTGGCTTTGTCGACGATCTCGGTCTGCTCGGGAAATTCAGCCACGAGCTTTTCCAAAGCCGCTCGGGCCGACGGCTCGTCTTTGATTTTCAGATAACACATCCCCTGCCGGTACAGGGCCTGGGCAACCAGGTTGGGCGGCGCGTTGCGGCTCGCGATGACTTGTGCGTAGGTTTGGATGGCCGCATTGATGTTTCCTTCGACTTCCTCGGCGTAAAGTCCTTGTTGCAGGGTTTCGCTAATCGAGGCAGCCGAAGCGATGCGGCAGTTCATGGCCGCTATGGTCAGGAGCATGCTGAGGGTGACAGTTCCAATTTTTTTCATAGGTTTTGTAATTGATGGCGGTTCAGCGTTGCTGATTCTCAAGCGAAACGGGATTGACGGGAGGGTTCTGCGGGGGTGCAGGCAGTTGCCTCGATCGGGCCGGCGGTCGGGTCCATCCAGGACAACAATTCGGCCGCACGCAATCTGCGCAGAAGAGCGCGGCTGCCGGCGGTCACCGGGATCCGCAACGATGGCGCCGGGCCGAGTTTCGATCGGCAACCTCGTAAAGCGGCTGCCTCAGAAGTTTCAATTTCGGCTTTCATAGTTTCTTTCCTTCAAAACACGTTAACCAAACTGCTTGAATTCGACACGCACAATAAGGGTTGATTGTTACCGAATTGCTACCGCTCTGTCCTATTACGGACAAAAACTCAGACCGGAAGCATGTGAGGCTGGTGTTTTCCTCAAGGAATGCATGAACATGCGACTACCCAAGGAAGGATTTTGAGTTAGGATGCTTCGATTAAACGAATCTCTAGATCAGATCAAACCAGCGCCATCGGCCGTCTAAACTGTCGTCCGGCGCAATATGCCTGCAAACCTTCGCCATGAAAACACGCCGCGACAGTCTTGGATTCGGCGCCAGCCACGTCTTGCGGTGGCTGCGCCTGTCTATTTTTGCTGCTGCGGGTTTTTGCTGGGCGATGTCGATTTCCGCCCGATCGGTTCCCAATCGCTACTGGCAGGCGCAAAACATTTACCAGATCATCACCGACCGTTTTTACGACGGGGACACGAACAACGACAATGTGGAAAGCACCTATGACCCATCTGGCAACGGCGGCTCGTCGGTGCATGGCGGGGATTTCGAGGGGATCGAGCAGAAACTGGACTACATCAAGGCGCTGGGGGTGACGGCCATTTGGATTTCGCCGATCGTGCTGAATACCGAGGGACAATTTCACGGCTACTCCGCCTGGAATTTCTACGAGGTGGCTCCGCATTGGGGCTCGATCTCCAATCTGCAGCATATGGTTCAGGCGGCGCACGCTCGCGGGATACTTGTGATTGATGATATCGTCGTGAACCACGCGGGCGACCTCGTCGGCAGCAGCGGCACCACTTTCAATTACCCGGCCGGCTATACTCTGAGTTATGTGAACGGTTCGAAAACGTACCCAGCGCCCTTCAATCTGACGGCAACCAACCCGGCCCTCACCAATTTGTTCCATAATTACGGCAACATTCAGGATTACAACAACACCAACCAGGTTGTATTGGGTTGGCTGTCCGGGCTGAATGATTTCCGGACGGAAACGCCCTACGTCCGCTCGAACATGGCTGCGATCTACGAATATTGGATTAATCAGATCGGCTTTGATGGTTTCCGGGTTGATACGGCCCAGGAAGTGGACATGGGATGCTGGCAGAGTTTCTGTCCGGCGATTCATTCCTACGCGGCAACCAACGGCAACACCAACTTCTTCATCTTTGGCGAGACTTTCAGCGGCTCGGAGCCCTACGTCGCTTCCTATACCGGGACGGCAGATGGCGGGCCGTTCGAATTTGATTCGGTTCTAGATTACCCGCTTTATGAAAATGCAATTCAAAGCGTATTCGCCACAGCCAGCGGCGCTACCGGCTTGATTCAAAATCATTACAACTCTGTTGACGCCATTTATGATCCCGCTTCGCGGATGCAATTGGTCACTTTTCTTGATAATCACGACAATCCCCGTTTTTTGAGCACCAGCGAATCGAATAACAACACCAATCGGCTGGAAGTGGCGCTGGCTTTTCTTTACACCTCGCGCGGCGTTCCGAGTCTGTACTACGGCACGGAACAGGGATTTGATGGCACCACCGATCCGAATGACCGCGAGGATATGTTTGCCGGGAGATTCAAGGACGGCCCGTCGGGCACTGTTTTGCAGCTCAGTTCGCCGGGCGCTGACAACTTCAACATGACGCATCCGCTGTTCCAGTGGGTCGCCCAATTGAACAATTTTCGCCGGTTGTATCCCGCGATCACGCTCGGCTCCTACGTTAACCAAGTCATCAACTCCGGCCCGGGTTTGTTCGCCTACTCCCGCGTGCTGAACGCGCAGGAAGTGTTTGTCGCTTTCAATACAGCCAGTTCCAGCCAAACGTTGCCCGCCCGCACCCTGACTTATCCCGCGGGCGCCGTGCTCGTGAATTTGCTCAATACCAACGAAACCTACACTCTGACCGCCGGCTCGCAAACGCCCGCGATCACCGTGCCCAGCACCACCGCCAAAATATTTATCGCGCAATCGCAGTGGCAGCCGCTCGATCCGGTTGTGATCAGCAATTCGCCCGCGCACTGGACGACCAATGTGCCGACTTGGTCGCCTCTGGTTTTGCAGTTCAGCAAGCCGATGGACACAAACAGCGTTCAAAACGCCTTCAGCATCAGCCCGGCGGTCGGCGGCGCGTTCAGTTGGTCGCCCGCGAACGATACAATGACGTTCACTGCCGGCGGCGCAGGCCTTCCCGGGTTGGCCAACTTCGTCGTGCGCGTCACTAACTCCGCGGTGGACGCCGTTTCCGGCAATGCGATATTCGCGCCCTATGAATTGAGATTCACCACCGCGGCAACCAGCATCCACGACGTGACACCGCCATACATTTCCCTGCAAACGCCAACGAACGGCGCGGTGATCGCCGGCAACCTGGTTATTTCCGGCATCGCCACCGACAACATTGCCGTGGCCAAAGTGGAGTTTCAATTGGACAACGGCGCCTGGCAGACCGCGGGCGGCACGACCTCATGGAGCGCGAGCCTCAACAGCTCGAATTTCTTGAACGGCCCGCACCAGATCTCGGCCCGCGCGACGGATTCTTCGGGAAACCTGTCCACGACGAACTCTGTGGATGTCTCGTTTTTCAACGTGCCGGGAGGTTATCTTCAGCGTGTCAGCGGCGGCAATCCGGCGAACGTCACCGACTGCGCCGGCAATGTCTGGCTCAAGGACACCGCTTACAGTTTTGGTTCGTTCGGCTATTCCGGCGGCACGACCGGATACCTGGCCAACGCCATCAGCGGCATTTGCGCCGGCGCGCAATCCCTTTACCAGCGCGAGCGCTACAGCACGTCGAGCGGCGGGTTTTATTACGAGTTCGATTGCCCCGAGGGTGTTTACGAAACCACTTTGCTCGAAGCCGAGACCTATTGGAGCGGCGCGGGCAAACGCGTGTTCAACGCCTTCATTCAAGGCCAGCAGGTGCTGACCAATTTCGATATTTTCGTGGCCGCCGGCGGGCAGAACATTCCCATCAGCCGTGTTTTCACCAACGCGGTGACGAATTCCCAGCTGCAAATCCTTTTCACACCGGTGGTGGACAATGCGCGCGTCTCCGGCGTGCAGGTTCGCAAAATCGCCGATGTGTTCAGCGACACGGATGGAATTCCCGACTGGTGGCGGCTGGCTTATTTCGGCCACGCACTCGGCGAGGCTGCCGACAAATCGCGCGGCTCGGACGACGCGGACGGCAACGGCATTTCGAACCTTACCAAATATTTGACGGGGACAAATCCGCTGGATCCGGCTTCCTATCCCACTCCGCCGGTTTTCAACATCACGCAAATTTCGGTGACAGCATCCAATGTCCAAATCAATTGCTCGACGGTGAGCAACTGGAGTTTCCAGCTTGAGTGCCGCAGCACGCTGGACGCTTCTTCGTCCTGGACCAACATCGGTCCCGCCCTGCTTGGCACGAACGGAACCATTATATTGAGCGACGGCGGCGGTGCGACCAACTTCACCAGGTATTACCGCGTGCAGGCGCGTTGAAATGTTCGAAGTGGTCTTTTCGACCGGCGTTTGCGGATCTATAAGTTTACAGATCTATATTGAATTAAGTTTTTGGATTTGCTGATAAGGCATCCAATGGCAACGCGAAAGACTGGTTGCTTACCACGGCGCGGGCTGGGGAAAGTCCGGGTGGCCTGGTTGATGTCTACGCTGATGATGGCGCTCGGTTCGGGAAACATTCTTTGCGCTGCTGATTTTGGAAGGGGGTCGGGACTGAATAAGTGCATATTTCAGTTTTGGCCGACCGGTTGAGGCGGTTAGGGCAGTCAGGAGTTTGGAAGTTCTGGAAGTGGGAGATTGACAGCCTCGCCCGTCCTCAATATCACTGACATCAAAGCGTTCATGCCCGCGGCGTGGGCCAAGGCCAGGGCGAAGGAGAAAATCGCTCAGGCAGCCTGAGGAAACCGGCAGCCGATCCAGGTCAACTTCCCGCTCTCAACTTCTGTGCCGCGGCGCGGCGTGCTTTCCCAACCGGATACCCTTCGCCGGGCACGGCTCACCATTATGGGGATTTCAACGGGGTCGGAGCAGGAGTGGAGGGATTGTCCAGGCCGGATCCTTTGACGTTTTGGGTGGCGACCAGCGGACCCTGAAATCCGGTCACGTTGATTCCGGCGAGATTCACATCCACCATGTTGGCCAGGGTGATGCCTTTTCCGCAGGAGCCGGTGATGTCGTTCAGGGTCAAGCCTTCCACCGGTCGTTCGGGCGGGACATCTTTTGCGGTGACCAGTTCAGCGACCTCGTCCACCTGGATGTTCTGGAAGCGGATGCCGCGCAGGAGCGCCCATTTTGCAACCTCTCCCGGGACCGGTTCAGTCGCCTGGATGCCCTTTTTCAACAGATCGATGGCGAGGAACGTCGGGGAATGGCGGATGAGGAGGTCTTCGCCCTCGCTTCGAGCTTCAACGTCGTGCTGGGGCCGATGACGACGCTGCCGATGAGGTAATTGCCCGCCGGCACGACGACCGTGCCGCCGCCTGCTGCCGCGCAAGCATCGAGAGCCCGTTGCACTGCGGTCGTGTCCTTGGTCTTCCCATCCCCGCGAGCGCCGAAGTCACGCACATCGAATGAATTCGTGGCGACCCCGGAGGGGCGCGGCGCGGAAGGGGCCGCCCCCGAAGACAAGACGCTGGCAAAAATCAGCGGGATGACAACAACGAGAGTGCGAATCATGAAACATCAATTCTGAAACAAGTCACGCGCCGCCAGCGCGTATCAGATGCCATACACCCGGCGCAAGGCTGAAACGGGAAACGGGGTTTGCCGGAACGGGCGATTCATGTATGCGAGGCATGGACGCCTGTCTGGTTCCAAAAAAAGTGAACAGACCTGCCCCGAAGATGTACGGATGAACTCAGTCTGAGCCGTCGGCGCGCGAGCTCCGGTTCCTGCATGCCGCACCCGAGACGACGGTTCTGGGCTGCTGGTGGGGAGCCACCAATCCCAAAAAATCGGGAGTGCATTGGGAGCATGAAATCTTGTAGCCGCCAATGCGGACCCGTCACGCGGTGGCGGTCTCCGCCGTTTCACAACGGCGGCTACTAAGGCCCGGTTCAGTTCAGGGACTCAAAAGACCTTGGACCGTCTGGAGGAGATCTTCGGGGTTGTAAGGTTTGGGGATGTATTTGGAACCATCCGATGGGGCCGGATCCTGGGACTCGGCGCTTGATTGCTCATCGGCGGCATAAACCACTTTGAGATCGGGCCGGGCTTGGCGTAGTTGGTCCGCCAGTTGGGCTCCGGAAACCTCCCCCGGCAGGTTCAAATCAGTCAGCAACAGATCGACCATCGAGGCCTGGCCCGCCCAGAGCACCAGCGCGGTGGCGCTGCTGTCCGCCTCGATCACCCGGTAACCATAGTGATTCAAGACAAAGCGCGCCAGTGCGCGCACGCGGTCCTCGGCCTCGACGAGCAGGATGGTGCCTTTGATCGTCGGCGCGGTGGACCTGGATTTTGCGTCGTCGAGAGAAGCGGAAGCGGGGGCGCAGGGCAGAAACACTCTGAATTCGGTGCCGGCGCCGGGTTCAGTGATGAACTCGATCCATCCGGAGTGTTGGCTGACGATTCCATAAACACTCGCCAGGCCGAGACCCCTGCCTTTGCCGGGATCTCTTGTGGAAAAAAACGGCTCAAAGAGGTTTTCCTGGACCTGGGGCGTCATGCCACAGCCGGTATCCCGCACGTCCAGACGGACGAACTCGCCCGCTCTGGCCTGGGGTTCGCGCGCGGCCTCGTCCTCGGCGACGCAGACTCTTGCGGTGCGGAGGGTGAGAGTTCCGCTTCCGGTCATGGCCTCCCGCGCATTCAGAACCAACTGGACGATCGCACGTTCGATCAGAGGCCGATCGGCGAGGATGGGAGGCGTGTGAAAGCCATAGATATTCTCAAGCACGATGGGGTCCCCCAGCAGGCGGCAGAGCATTTGATTCATGTTCCGGATCACTTCGTTGAGGTCCACCGGTTCCGGTTTCATCGCCTGTTTTCCTCCGGCGGCGAGGAGCTGGCGCGTCAGGCTGAAGGCGCGCGTTACCGCCGCGTGGATGTGCTCCAGTTGTTCCGTGGATTGAAGATCCTGCGGCCTGTCCATCAAGGCGTCGGCCTCGGCGTCGATCATCGTGAACAGGGTGTTGAAGTGGCTGGCGACGCCCCCGGCGATCTGGCCGATGACCTCCCTCTTGTGGGCCTTTTGCAGTTGCGCTTCGCGCCGGCGCCGCCGGGTAATATCCGTGGCCAGCATGAGCCTCGCGGATGAATCGCCATGCGGGAAGTCAACGGCGGTGATCTCGACGTCGATCAGCGTCCCATTCTTTGTGCAATGTTTCCAGACTCCCCGCGATTCGACGCCCGGGCAGCGTTTGGCGGCGTCCTGTAGAAACGAAGCCGCGTCCGCCGGCAGCACGAGGTCGCGACCTGTCAGCGCCAGGAATTCCTTCACGGCGAAACCGTACAGTCGAAGCCCTGCTTGATTGACCGCCAGGAATCGGCAGGAGCGCAGATCGAGGATCAACATCGGCTGAGGGTTTTCCTCGAACAAAAACCGGTAGTGCGCCTTGGATTGGTTCAGGGCTTTTGCGATCTCTTCCCGGCGCGCGAGTTCCTGGAGCAATTCCTCTTTGGCCGCAATCAGATCTGCGGTTTCGTTTTGGATCCGCGACTGCAACGTTCTGCGCAGGCTTTCTTCATTCCACTGGGCCTGCTGTCGTTCTGAAAACAAGGTTTCGACATGGCCCATGCCGATGACCAGCAGGACGGAACCGATGAGGTAAACGAGGTCCAGCCGGGCACCCGGGGCGGGCGAGGCACCGGGGTTTTTCATCAACCCCGTCAGGTGCAGCAGCGCCAGGGAGGCGAACACGGTGACGATGAACCATCCGACTTGCCGCGTTCCGAAACGTCGCACGAGGCGCAGGGCATACGAGGGGACAACCAATTGCAGGGCTCCTGCAATCAAACTGAAAACTCCAAGACCGAACATATAACGGGGATACTAAAGCGACTTCGGCAACGCGATTTCACCAAGGTCTGCAGGCCCGGTCCGTCGCGCGACCATGGGACGTCTTCCAGTCTTTCGGACCCGGCGGGTTCGATACTCCAGGTTGTTGAGCGTCCATTGCCATGGTGTCGAGGCAGGTTTCAGCATTTGGCAGGCCACCGAACTTTACTTTACCGCAAGGGCCGCGGCGTCGGGCATGGCCGTGGCGTGGATGAACCCCGCCTCCGTTTCCCCGGGCGTTTAACGATGTAAATAGCGCGGCGCGGAATCCTGCGTGTCGGCTGGGGAAACAACGGACCCGGCATGGCGTCCAGTTCTCACCTCCACGCCCGTTCCACAGTCAAGACTCTGGACAAATCGGGCGTTCGAAAAGAGGTCATTGCTCTTCGATGCGCTGGATGCGCGCGCCGAGCTTGCGCAATTTGGCGTCCATCTGCTCGTAGCCGCGGTCCAGGTGATAGACGCGGTTGACCTGGGTGGTGCCGCGGGCCGCCAATCCGGCGATCACGAGCGCCGCGGAGGCGCGCAGGTCGCTCGCCATGACCGGCGCGCCGCTCAACGGCTTGCCGCCCTTGACGATCGCGCTCGGCCCTTCGATTTCAATATCCGCCCCGAGCCGGGCCAATTCGCTGACGTGCATGAACCGGGATTCAAAAATCCGCTCGGTGATGATGCTGATGCCGGGAGTCAGGGTCATCAGCGCCATCATCTGCGCCTGGATGTCGGTGGGAAAACCCGCGTAAGGCAGCGTCGTAATGTCCACCGGCTTCAACCGGCCGTTGCGGCGGACGGTGATGGCCGAGCCTTTTCTGTCGATCCTCACGCCCGCGCCGTTCAGTTTGTCAAACACCGCGTGCAGGTGATCGTAGCGCGCGCCGCGCAAGGTGACCTCGCCGTGGGTCGCCGCGGCGGCGATCGCATACGTGGCGGCTTCGATCCGGTCGGGAATGACTTCGTATTCGGTGCCGTGCAGTTGTTTCACGCCCGTGATGGTGAGGGTCGGACTGCCCGCGCCCGTGATCTTTGCCCCCATGGCGTTCAGGAAATTCGCCAGGTCCACCACCTCGGGCTCGCAGGCCGCGCTGTCGATGACGGTCACGCCCTCGGCGAGCGTGGCGGCCATCATGACATTGGCGGTGCCCAGCACCGTCGATCCGGCCCGCCCGCCGAGAAATATTTCGGCGCCGATCAACCGCTTCGCGCTCGCCCGCGCGTAGCCGTTCGCAATGGTCACCCTGGCGCCGAGCGCTTCAAATCCTTTCAAATGCAGATTGATGGGCCGCGCGCCGATGACGCAACCGCCGGGCAGTGACACCGCCGCCTTCTTCAGCCGGCCGAGCATCGGCCCCATGATGCAAATCGAGCCGCGCATTTTCCGGATCAAATCGTAGTCGCCTGTGCCCTTGATTTTGTTGGCCCGGATGCAGACTGAATCGCCCTCGAATCGGACCTGGGCGCCGAGCCAGGTGAGGATCTCCCCCATGAATTTCACGTCGCTCAGCGCCGGCACCCTCCGGATGACGCAGGGTTCGCGGGTCAGCAAGGCCGCCGCCATGATGGGCAGCACCGCGTTCTTGGCCCCGCTGATGGTGACGTCGCCGCACAGCGGCACGCCGCCTTTGATCAATAAACTTTCCATGATGGCTCTTGTGGATCGCAGAGGCGCAAAGGCCCGGAGAAGGACTGAACACATCCCTGTCCCCGCATCCCTGCGATATGACTCAACTTTTCGCGATCAAAATTCTCGGGCGCTGAGTGTAGTCCTCCCGGATGGCTTCGACAACCCAGTTTTGCCCTTCGAGGATTCCGGCGACCGCCTTCTCCTGTCCCGCGCCGAACTCGAGCATGAGGCGGCCCTCCGATTTGAGAAAGGAGGCCGCTTCCCGCGCCAGCCGGCGGAAATAATCCAGACCGTCCGGTCCGCCGTCGAGGGCGCACCGCGGGTCGTGCTCGCGCACCTCCGGTTCGAGCGTTTCGATTTCGGCGCTCGGGACGTAGGGCGGATTGCTGACGATCAGGTCGAACCGGATTTCCGGAGGCAGCGCCCCAAAGCCGTCGCCGTGAACGAGTTGAATCCGATCGTCCACCCGGTGGCTGCCGGCATTTTGACCCGCCACTTCAATCGCCTCCCGCGAAACGTCCGTCGCGTGCACGCGCGCGGCCGGACAGCGGGTGGCCAGCGCGATGGCGATGCACCCGCTGCCGGTGCCGAAATCCAGGGCGGTCGGGGGCCCGGAGCCGAGGGCGGAGAGAAAGGTCCAGCCGGCTTCGGCGAGCAATTCGGTTTCGGGCCGCGGGATCAACACGTGCCGGTTCACGGCGATTTCCAGCCCGCAAAACGAAGTGGAGCCAACGATGTGCTGCAAGGGCTCGCGCCGGCCCCGCCTCCGCACCAGTTCACGCAGACCGTCCACCTCCGCCGGGGCGAGGACGCGGTCGAAACTCAAGTACAACTGCATGCGCGGCGAGCGCAACAGGTGGGCGAGCAGCAATTCCGCCTGCAACCTCGGCGACTCGACCTCTTTCGCCGCCAGAAACTCCGCGCTTTTTTGAATGCCCTCAAGGACCGTCACGCGGCCAGTGTAAATCGAAACACACGCCTTCAAAGCCCAAATATCGGAGGTTGAAAACAATTGACGAACTGTCCGTTCGCAGCGTATTGCTCTGAGGAGGATCAAACCAAGTGAGCCACAGCACCGAATCCATCCCGACCCGGCAGTCCTTGCTGAGCCGGCTCAAGGACTGGAAGGATCAGGAGAGCTGGCGAGTCTTTTTTGGCATGTATTGGAAACTGATCTATCACACCGGCATCAGGGCGGGACTGACGGATTCCGAAGCGCAGGATTTGGTTCAGGAAACACTGCTCTCCGTCCTCAAGGGCATGTCGCGCTCGCAGTATGATTCTGGAAAAGGTTCGTTCAAGAACTGGTTGATGCGGTTGACCGGCTGGCGGATCTCCGATCAGTTGCGCCGGCGGGACAAGCGCCTGGAACCCGCAAGAGGACGGGCGGGGACCTCCACCGAAACCGCGACCATCGAGCGCGTCGTCGATCCAGCGGGGCTGAAATTGGAAACCCTCTGGGAGGAGGAGTGGCAGGAAACCCTCATGGAAGCCGCGATCCATCGCATCAAAAGGAAAGTTGACCCCAAACACTATCAGGCCTTCGATCTTTATGTGTTCAGAAAATGGCCGGTGTTAAAAGTTTCGAGCACGCTGGAAATCAGCCCAGGCAAAGTCTATCTGATCAAACACCGGATCCAACGTCTGATCGCAAAGGAAATCTCCTGTCTGCAAGCCAGGGGGATGTAAGTGTCTCTTCAGTAATTCAAATGGCCCGAAGCAGCCGGCGTCGGGGAGAAAAGGATTGCGGTGGGCCGTCCGCGGCATTTTAATCTGCGGCACAGGGAATTGACATGGACGACGACAGGGATGCCAGCAACGGCGGGCGAAGGAAGCGGGGGGACGCGTACGCCGGCCCGATGCCCGAGGGTTGGTCCCGGTCGGTCTGCATCCCCGATCATCAATTGCTCCATTGCATCGGGCACGGGAGTTACGGCGAAGTCTGGCTCGCCCGCAACATGATGGGGGTCTATCGGGCGGTGAAAATCGTTCACCGCAAAGCCTTCGACCATGAGCGCCCCTTCGAACGGGAACTGTCCGGTATCCGGAAATTCGAACCCATCTCCCGTTCGCATGCAGGCCTGATCGACGTTCTTCACATCGGCATCAACGAAGAGCAGGAGTACTTTTATTATGTGATGGAGTTGGGCGACGACCAGGCGTCGGGCCGGCAGATCGATCCGAAACACTATTCCCCAAGGACATTGGCCAGGGTGATCTCGCTGCGCAGGAAGTTGTCCTTCGACGAATGCCTGCAACTCGGCCTCGACCTGAGCCTGGCGCTGGCCGAACTCCACAGCCATGGGTTGGTGCACCGGGACGTGAAACCGTCGAACATCATCTTTGCGGAGGGCGTGCCCAAGCTCACCGACATTGGCCTGGTGGCCGACCTGGCTGAAGCCCGCTCGTACGTCGGCACGGAAGGCTTCATTCCCCCGGAAGGCCCCGGCAGTCCGCAAGCGGACGTTTATGGTCTGGGCAAGGTGCTTTACGAAGCCAGCACGGGCAAGGATCGCCATGAGTTTCCCGACTTGCCGACCCGTTTGGATCAGCTTCCGGATCGCGAGTTGTTTTTGGAACTCAACGAAGTGATCCTTCAGGCCTGCCGAAACGACGTCAACAAGCGATACCAATCCGCTTTGGACATGCACGCGGACCTGCTGGTGCTGGCGAATGGCAAATCGATCAAGCGCCTGAGATTGTTGGAACGACGTCTGGCCGATCTGAAGAGAATGGCCGGTATCCTGGCGCTGACGGCAATCACGCTGGCCGCCGTCTTGTATCCGGCTTACGGCGAATGGAGAAACGTCGTTGAATCCCGTCACCGTCAGGCGGGCGCCAACGTCGCTTACGGAAACCGCGCTGTGGAATCCGGCGAGCTCCTGGAAGCGCTCCGATGTTTCACCGAGGCGCTGCGCCTGGACCACAGCGGCCGCAACCGTGAGAGGCAGCACCGCCTTCGGATCGGCTCCACCCTGAGTCAATGCGCGAAACTGGAGCAACTGTGGTTTTCGGGAAGAGAAATCGCGGATGCCTCCTTCAGTCCCGACGGTCAACAGATCCTTCTCAGCGAACCATCGGGCAGGGTCCGTGCGTTCGACGTCTCGACGGGCAAGTCACTCGGCTTGAACATCGACCAGGACGACGTTTGTTCGGCCTCCTACAGTCCCGATGGAAGCCTGGTGGTCACGGCCAGCGGCGACCGGACCGCCGGCGTTTGGAGGGTTCGTGACGGCTCGCGGGTCCTGAAACTGGAACACCCGGACCAGGTTTATAGCGCCCGCTTCAGCCCCGACGGTTTGCGCCTCGTGACCGCCTGCGGCGATAACACGGCCCGGGTCTGGGACGCGCGCACGGGCAGGCTGGACCGGGTCCTTGCCGGGCATGGCGGCGCGGTCTCGTTCGCGGCATTCAGTCATGATGGCCGCCTCATCGTCACGACGAGCCGCGATCAGACCGCCCGACTCTGGAATGCCACTGACGGCCGGCCTGTCGGACCGCCACTCCAGCACGCCAATTGGGTCACTGGCGCCGCGTTCAGTCCGGACGACAGGAAGCTGGTCACCGCATGCTTTGATTACATCGCGCGCGTCTGGGAGGTGCCGTCGGGCAGGAGGATTCTGCCGGACCTGAACCATCGCGATGGAATCCTCAGCGCCGACTTCAGTCCGGATGGCCGGTGGATAATCACCGCCACACTTCATGGCACCGCCCGCCTGTGGCGATTGGACAACTTGCAGCCCCTCGGGTCGAATCCCATCCTGAGTTGCGGCGAGCGGGTCACTCATGCCGCTTTCGATCCCGACGGCCGCCGAATCATCACCACCCGTGCCGACGGGACGACGCGAATCTGGGACCTTGCGGGCAGCAGCATTGCCTCCCTCGAGTCGGCCTCGGGCAATTCCTTCCGGCCGCCGACCGCTTCCGCAGCACCCTCCATCAAGACGCTGTCGAGCCGGGACGGACGCTTCGTCCTGGCCGTTTCGGAATGTCGAACGGATTCAAATGAGCTGAATCCCCTGATACAAGTTTGGGATTCCGCAGCGGGCAAAGCCGTCGGTCCGGCAATTCCGCTCCCGACGAACCTCGTGGGCGCTTCCCTCAGTGACGATGGAAAACGCCTGGTGACATTCGCAGGCAACACCGCTCAAACCTGGAATGTCTTAACGGGCGCGCCGTTGTCGCCGCGGCTCCTGCACGATCGTCCCGTGACCATGGCTTTCTTCAGTCCGGACCACGCCCGGGTGCTGACCGGGAGCGGCAAACGGATCCAGGTCTGGGACACAACTTCGGGTCTGGCGGCGTTCGACCCCTTGGAACATCCAGTGCCGGTGGTGTACGCGGAGTTCAGTCGCAACGGATCCCGTCTGGTCACCTGCTGCTCCGACGAAGAGCTGACAAAATGCTTCGCCCGGGTGTGGAATGCTGTAACGGGCAGGCCCACGGGCGCTCCGCTCCGACACAAGGACGGCGTCCTCTTCGCCTCCTTCAGCCCGGATGGCAGGCGGGTTGTCACCGCCAGCGAAGATTTCACCGCGATGATCTGGGATGCTTCCACCGGGCGGCCATTGATTCCCCCCATCCGGCACGAACACCAGGTCCGGACGGCCCGATTCAGCCCCGATGGCAAATGGGTGGTGACAGCCAGCTCCGACAAAACAGCGCGCGTCTGGAACGCCGAGACCGGTGATCCGCTGACTCCCCCGCTCCGGCACAGTGCGACGTTATCCGGCGCAAGATTCCGCCCTGACGGACGCGGCATCGTCACCTCGGATACCCGCGGGAATTCCTGGACCTGGGAGTTGTCGATTGACGAAAGGCCCAAGGAAGATCTTCTGATGCTCGGGCAATTGCTGTCGGATGACAATGTGATGGCATCGGGCCAGCCGACGGAGACTCAATCCGAATCCCTGCCAGTGCTGTGGCGGCGGCTCCGGGAGAAATACCCTTCCAGCTTCACGACTTCCGCGGAGGAAATTGCCGCCTGGCATGAGTCTCAGGCGGAGGAATGCGAGGCCGAACAGCAGTGGTTCGCCGCCGCGTTTCACCTGGAACGCCTTCTGAACTCGCACCCGGACAATCCGACGCTTTTGGCGCGTCTGGACCGCGCGAAGGAACACCTGCGAGGCGGAGATTGATCAACCGGGCGCAGGAACCTCAGCCCAATTCGCCGGCGTCGCTTGCTTTTCACCCGCCGCGCCAGCCGATGCGACGGCCGCCGCAGCCGCCAACGTTGCGTTGGCCCGGTCGCGCCGGCGGCTGTGACGCTCCTGCCACGCCGCCCACGGAAAGAGTGTGGCAATCACCAGAAGCCCGATCAGGATCTGCGGCACGCTTGAAAGGGACCCCGTTTGAATGAGGATGGTTGCGCCGATGGCCAGTGGCACATGGAAGGAAAACACCGCCAACGAATGCCGTCCCAGCAGAGCAACCGGCGACAGCAATGGCGGCAGGAGCGCGGGGTTCCAGGCCAGCAGAAGCGCCACCCAGGCCGCGAAGTTCAACAGCCGCAACGGTCCCAACGTCCATTTGTCCATCCAAAGGTAAAGGTCCTGGGAAAACCAGGCCTGCGGCCACAATCCGTGACGCGAGAGCAGTCCCACCAGCACAATCATCAGCGAAACCGCGCCGAGCCCCGGGCGCCATTCGCGCCGGATGAGCGGTCGCCGAAACGCGGTTTCTCCCACCGCCAACCCCGCCACCCAGAGGAACTGCCAGGCTGCCAGATCAAAGGAACCCAGGCGCAACGGGAGCAGTCTCGACGGATCTCCGAGGACGCGCGCGTCCAGCTTGAACTGAGCCATCAGCCAGCCAAGGGCCGAGACCGCCAGCACGATCCCCCAACCGCGCCGGCGGGCGGCCGCCAACAGCAACGGCGTCAGGCCCAGAAAAATCACATAAAGCGGCAGAATGTCGAAGAGCGGCGGCTGATGCAGGAGCAGCGGCATCAGGACCAGGCTCCCCCATGGATGCGCGAGGAAATCATGGAACTGATTGGCCAGCGGCGCCAATCGGTTGCTGGCCACCCAGGCCAGCGCGACCGCCGGCACCAACATCGCCAGATGAATGAAGTAAACCCACCTGGCGCGAGCCCATACCTTGCCCGACATGACGGTCCAGCCCGCTTGCACGTGGGATTTTCCATAGACATAACCCGCCAGCGCAGCGCCCAGAAAAATGAATCCTTCGGCGGCACTGGTAAAGCCAAAGGGCTCCTGGAGCAGGTGGGACAACGGCGTGGGCACGTGCACCGCAGCCATGATGATCAATAGCACGCCGCGGATTGCATCCAACCTGGTGTCCCGCCGCTTGACGCCTGTTATCATCGTGTCACCAGGATCGCGGCGTTATGGCGGTGTTGAAGGTCGGTTCAGACGCGTTCACCGGCGATGTCTGAAACATGCGGCGGCTCCGGCCGGCCCGGACGATCCCGGCCACCGATTCTCCACTGGAACTGAACCGGATCCTGACGGGCGACGGCACCTCAGCGCGGTCGCTGAAAAGTACTGTGCAGAAAATAACATTTCGGCTCGAACGAATGGGCATGCGCCCTCCTTGGCAGAGTGCGTGCCAAGAGCGATCCACGCGGCGCGGCCTTTCTGCGATAAAGAGTTGTGACGATCTGTGCGCAACGCAGCCCCGCGGCACCTGTTACTTTGTTGCCACTTCGGACAATTCTGTTTCCAGCCGGAGCCGGAACTTCGCGAACGGCTGGCTGCCTGGATTGGGTCACGCAGAATAAATCGCAACACCAAAAACCCCGGCTGCAGGCGCATCCCCAAACAAGTCGCCGATCCGGATTCGCACGCTTTCATAAGGTTCGCCGCGATTTCCGTTGCCTGGGCTCACATCGCCGGGAGGCTGGCATGACGATTGCATCAGGAGTGGGCAAGGTAACAACCATGATTCAGTGCAATGAAACATTAGTCAGGGATGACCGTAACCAGGATCGGCAGAATCGGACTGCTGCGCGGGCGAATCGCGGCACCCTCCGGGTCTGGCTGGTGGACAACGACCAGGAGTTTTGCTCGCTCCTTGCGCGTCTGCTGGTTCTCGGGGGCGGCATCGAGTGCCCGCGATCCTTTCCGTCCGCCGAAGCGGTTCTGGATGCCCTCCCATGCGAGGAAGCTCCCGATGTGATTTTGCTCGATATCGACATGGGCGGGATGAGCGGCCTCGATGCCATCCGGCCCATCAAGGCACGGGCGGGCGCGACCCACATCTTCATGCTCACCGCGTTTTACGACAGTCAACGGAGGTGCCGCGCGTTGAGGGATGGGGCCACAGACTTCCTTTTGAAAATGGACACGGTGGAAAAGATTTCGAAGCGCATTCAACAGACCTCGGAGCAGGGAGCGGAGTCTGTTCCAGGTTTAGGGTGGGGAACCGCAGTGCCGGGGGCGGCAGACGGTGCACCCCCGGGCAGTGCGTTGACAGACTGGCCAAGACGCCGCGCACCGGAGTACACAATCGGGCGCTCCAGCAACCATGACGTGACGCAGCAACACCCGGATCGAGGCCGTCGGAGTGTGCCATGGCGGAGCGCGTCGAGTCGGCTGGTGCGCGGCGTTGGCTATCTGCGCGACCTGTTCGGGCCCGGCCCCGCTCCGACGCGTTGAAGGCAGGAAAGCCACGGAATCTGGGGGTTTTCCGTGTCAGATTTGTGTCAGGCCACGGGCGGCTTAAATCGATAAACGACAGTTCAACCACGGATGGGCAGGATGCTGGAGCAGGCGTCGAGCGAGAGCTGCTTCTTTTGCGTTCACGCCGCCATAGATCCTCGCCATTCCCTTGTTGAAACGCGCCCGGCGTTGTTCCGGCTTTTGATCCGGCAAGGTTATCGCGTTAAATTTCCCCAAAGGCTGGGCGATGAAGTTCAGCAAGGGTAAGGTGAACCCGGCGCTTGACGGGGAAATCCTGGAGCTGAACCTGAAAAATTGATCCGTCACCACTGCCGCGCGCGATAAAACCGCTGCGTGCCGGCAGCGGTGGGATCGGTGAGTGTCTTTATTGCACCATTGCCGGGAGCCAGCGGCAGGGGCGTCCAGTGGGTGTCGGCCAACGAGGTTTTGTATTCCAAACGATAGACGTGTCCGCTTTGAGTCGGCAGGCAGACGCTGAAACCGCCAGCATCCATTCTTGGATTCGTGAGCGGCGCTTGGGCCGCCGGCGGGGAATTTTCCTCCAGCGCGAGATTGTTATAGTAGCCTGCGGCAACGGCGATCACGTTTGTGAAACCCGCTGGCACAGTTGACGAGGTGTCGCAGGCTGCAACGCCTCCGTCAGATTTCGCGGCGATGGCGTGATACCAGCCAGCGACGATGCGGGTTGCATTGGTCAGGTCTGCGGGGACGTTTGTCTGGCCGTAGGAATTGTCCCCCCACGTGACCACTGTGCCGTCGGCTTTCAAGGCGGTGCAATAAAATAGGCCCGCCGCAACCGCGACCGCGTTGGTCAGGCTCGCCGGGACATCGAGTTGGGCTCCCGCCCTTCCCCAGACAACGACGTTTCCATCCGCCGTCACGGCGAGGCTGTGAAAACTTCCGCCGGCAATCGCCACCACATTGGTCAGCCCCGACGGCACGTCGGTCTCGCCGTCCCAGTTGTAACCCCACGCGACCACTGTGCCATCGGCTTTCAACGCCATGCCGTGATACCAGCCGGCGGCAATCGCCACCACATTGGTCAGGCCGGGTGTAACTTCTGTCTGACCCCACGTGTTGTCGCCCCAGGCCACGACAGTTCCGTCCGCCTTCAACGCAAGATCGTAGTAAGCGCCGGCGCTGCTGGAGATGGCGATGATATTCGTCAAGCCGGCAGGCACGGTGATGCTGTCCCAGCCGACGACCGCACCATCAGCCTTCAGCACGATGCTGTGCTGATCGCCCTGCGCAATGGCGATTACGTTGGTCATGCCGGTCGGAACGGCTGTTTGTGGCGAAAACGGATTACTCCAGGCGGCGACCTGGCCGGGTTCAACCGTGACGTCGGCATTCGTGGTTCCAGCAACATTGCTCACGATCAGGCTGTACGTGCCGATGTTTGACGACTGCAGGTTCGTGATTGTCAGGGAGGCTCCGGTTGCGCCCGAGATATTCGTGTCACACAACAGCCACTGACAATTCAATGGAGGCGTGCCCAAGGCCGCGCCGGAAAGTGTGACACTAAAATTGGGTGCTTGCGACTGGCTGACGGGCAGCGATGTGAAAAATGGCGCGGTCGTCCCGGCAGCAAAAGTCACCTCGTCCAGAAAGCCGGAACCGGCGGCGGAATTATTGCCGCCCTTTGAAAAAACCCACTGCAACGTTTGCGTGCCGGCGGCAAGGTAGAACGTTTGCTGTTGCCAGTTTGTATTCGCGTTCGGATTCCCAGAGCCAAAGAGGCTCGCCTGTACGGAGTTTCCGATCTTGAAAAGCAGCGACGCATCCGATGACGACGACACCAGCCTCCACCAGAACGTCAGCGTGCCCGGCCCGGTCACAGCGGTCTGCACGGTGGTGGTCTGGTTGTTGGTGATGGAGCCGCTCTGCAGCGCGGACACGCGGTCCTCCGTCACGTTTGTCTCCACGAACCACGGCGCGTTGCCCATCGTCGTCCACACCAACCCTGTCGTGTCCAGCGCGCTTGAAAAATCCGGGACGGTCAGAACGGCGACGGAACTGGTGATGGAACCAAAATTATTTGTCACCACGACGGAATAATTTCCGGGATTGTCAGCCGGCAGAACATTGGTCAGCAACAGGATCAGGTTGGTCGCACCGGGAAGGTTTGTGCCATTGAATTGCCACTGATAAGCCAGCGGCCATGCGCCGGTGGTCAACGCATAAAACGGCACGGTGCCTCCGGGGGCGATGGTGCGGTTAAGCAGGGGAGTCGCGAGAAAAGGCGGTCCCCCTCCGATCAGCGCAAGACAGTGGTTTTGGCCGTCAGCGACGGCGACGACGTTCGTCAGGTTGGCCGGCAGGGCGGACGGCGGAGAACCCCAGTTGGTCACCGCTCCGTTGCCGCCCAACGCCGTAACAAAATAACGTCCCGCGGCCACGGAAACGAAATTGCTCAAGCCAGCCGGTGTGGTCAGCCCCCCGGAGGAAACCACGGTGCCATCGGCCTTGAGCGCGACGAGAAAAAATTCGCCCGCGGCAATCGCCGCTACGTTCGTCATTCCGGCAGTCGAAGGCGGTGAATTCAAGGCCCAACTCGTCACCGTCCCATCGCCTTTCAATGCCGCGCCAAACGAGCCGCCTGCGGCAATCGCGACAACATTGGAAAGACCGATGGGTACATTGGTCGGATTGCTGTTTTCACCCCACCCGACGACGGTTCCGTCCACCTTTAATGCAAGGCTGAAATCATCACCCGCAGCAACGGCTGTGACATTCGTCAGGCCGGCGGGCACATTTATCCCGCCTGTCCCCCAGGCCACGATGGTTCCGTTGGACTTCAACGCCACGGTGTGGCTCAATGCTGCGGCAATCGCCAGCACGTTAGTCGCGCTCGCAGGGACATCCGTTTGACCGGCGGAATTATCTCCCCAAGCGACGACCTTTCCATTCGCCTTCAACGCAACGCTGTGCGAGGCACCGGCGGTGAGCGCCACGACATTGGTCAGGTTCGCGGGAATGTTCCCCAGTCCGTAACTGTTGGTAACGCCCCAAGTCACCACTTGGCTGTCTGCGCGGCTGGCCGGCGCATAGCAGAGAACGCCCAGTGGAATCAGGAACAAAACACCACCAAACCTTCTTAAGGCAGCCTGTTGCATAACCTCGGTCAATTTCGTTGACATTGTATTCCCGAACCGGGGGCGTTAACAAGCTTTTTTCACAACAAGAATGTCCGATTATCACTTCGGTTGTTAGCCATCAACCAATGATCGGTGCTTGGCCAGCCGACATTCGGAGACGTCTTCCGCGCCAGCATTATGTCGGCGCTCCCCGTGCCCGGTTTGCCGCAAGACGGATGATCCGCGTTGCATCGGCCGGTGGCGAATGACCGAGACTTTTTCTAGCGGCAATGGTGGGGCGATGAAGGTAACAACTGAGATACTGACAGTGTGAAGGCGCAAAATGTCATAATTCTTGGCCCGACCCTTTCAGGATTGAAATGACCGAAGCGCGGGCGTGAACGGTTTAATACAGCGCCCGAGCCGGTTGGCCGCTTCCGTTCCGCCTTCGCGGTTGACATCGCAGGCCCGGCGTGGCTCAGTTCGTTGGGCGAGATCGACGCCATGCGAGCAGCTTTACTTTTCAAACTCTGTGTCGTGACCGGTGCGGCGGTGGCAGCCGCGTACTACGCCATCGCCTCCATCGATCTCAGTGGCTTGATGGCTTCCGATTTTATTGCGGCAGATGTCATCCGAGAGCGTTGTCCGGTCCACCTTGTCAAGCTCGGATGGATCGTCGGCAATGACCAGTTTGACATATTGTTCCGTTGGAACGTCGCGGAGATTAAGGCTAGGCTGGCGATCTTGTTGCTTTTGTGGATACTGATTGTGAGCGCCTTTGTGTGGCAGTATTTACGGAGACAAAGAAATGAGCACGTCGGCTAACAAGATCGCCGGAGCCGGTTGGCGCTTGCAGTGTTCCGGGGGTTCGCAGGTTGTCGTATTTCGCAGGCCCGGCGTGGCTCAGCTCACCTCTCTGA
>PLQC01000054.1 GCA_003159675.1 Limisphaerales bacterium | reverse complement strand
GACAAACCACATACCCGTAATTCGCGGACAAACTCTTCTTCCTGTAATCCGCGAATTTCGCGAATGAACGCGAATTGAGAGAGAACCAAAACAAAGGGATAGTCTTCTTCAAATCAGGGCACTGCCCACACAGCAGCCCTGCGGTTCAGGAAGCAGATCGCGTCGTGATGATGCGCGCACCCCGCTTGTAGGTGAAGTATGAGTAAATCCACTGGATCAGCACGGCCACGCGATTGCGGAAGCCAATGAGGAAAATCAGATGGACGAAAAGCTATGCGAGCCAGGCGACGAAACCGGAGAAGTAACTGGTCTGGCTGCCCATGGCCAGGACGAGGTAATCCCAGGACAAGGTGTCGTGTTCGAGAAACACCTTCTTGTTCGCCAGATCAAAATCGACGACCCTGTCCAGCAATACGGTCACATCGAAACGGTCGGACAGGATGGACCGGATCGGCTGCGCGATTTCGGGCGCGGAAAGTCCGGCGGTGGCGACCTGGTAGAGCAGCGGGTGGAACAAGTGATGATTGGTGCAATCCACCACCGTCACGCGCGCGGCGGCATGACGGAACTGTTTGCAGAACGTCAGCCCGCCAAAACCGGCGCCCAACACTACCACGTGCGAAGTCCTGTTTCCCGGCATGGAACCAATCTCCGTGAATCGGCAGAAAATGCAATCACCGCGACTGCGGCTGCGCGTCACCGCCGCGGCGGAAACCGTCCTGCGCGCCGGGCATCCGTGGGTCTTCGCGGACAGCATCCGCGAGCAGAACCGCCCGGGTGAATGCGGTGAATTGGGCGTGATTTACGACCGGCGCGACCGGTTCCTCGCGATTGGTTTGTATGATCCGGAGTCGCCGATCCGGGTGCGCGTGCTGCATGCGGGCAAACCCGCGACCCTGGACGCCGCCTGGTGGTCGGCGCGGCTGGCGCAGGCGGTGGAGCGGCGGCGCGGTCTGTTTGATGAACGAACCACCGGACACCGGTGGATCAATGGCGAAAGCGACGGCTGGCCGGGCCTGGTTCTGGACCGATACGACGCGACGCTCGTCCTGAAACTCTATACCGCCGCCTGGCTGCCGCGGCTCGGGAAACTCTCCGCCCTGGTCTGGGCGCAGCTAAAACCCGAACGAATCATTCTGAGGGTGAGCCGGAACGTCGGCCGGCTCCTGGACCCGGGCTCGACTTCGAATGCTCGTCCCCGCCGCCGCGCTGGGGCCGCCGCCTCGATGGATCCGACGAGCGGGAGCCTCCCTGCGCCGGTGGCGGCCGATCGACCGCGGGATGGCGAAGTCCTCCTCGGCCCGCCGCCGGAAGGGCCGGTCACGTTTCTGGAGACAGGTTTGCGTTTCGAGGCGGACGTGTTGCGCGGCCAGAAGACCGGCTTTTTCCTCGACCAGCGCGACAACCGGCGAAATGTGGAATCGCTGGCAGGCGGCCGGAGGGTGCTGAACGCCTTCAGTTTTTCGGGCGGCTTCTCGCTGTATGCGGCCCGGGGCGGGGCGGCTTCCGTAACCGACCTGGACATCAGCGCCCACGCCCTGGCGGGAGCGAGGCGCAACTTCGCCCTGAATGGCTCGAACGCTGCCATCGCGCACTGCGCGCACGAATGCGCACAAGCGGACGCATTGGACTGGCTGCGCGCAGGCCGGCGGCGCCAATTCGATTTGATCGTTCTCGACCCGCCGTCGTTTGCGAAGCGGGAAGCCGAACGCCCGGCGGCGATCCGCGCTTACGAAAAACTGGCGGGGCTGGCGATCCAGCGCCTGGCGCGCGGGGGGATCCTCGTCGCCTGCTCGTGCTCGGCTCATGTCACCGCGGCGGAGTTTTTCGCGGCCGTGCGCCGGAGCGCAGCGGGGTCCAAACGCCCTTTCGACGAGATGCGGACCACCAGCCATGCGCCGGATCATCCAGCAACGTTCCGCGAGGCGGACTATTTGAAGGCGATTTACTTGAGGCTCTGACGGAGGCTCAGAAGAGATGCTGGACGGCGATGCCGAGCACGCTGAGGGGACCTTCATCCTCCAGTCCGTCGGTGGCCTTGTCGAGTTTCTGCAGGCTCAGCTTGGCGTTCCGGTAAAACTCCTGGTCGTTGACGAGCTTCCCGACCGAGCCCTGGCCCTGATTAATTTTCTGCAGGATTTCCTTGAGATTCGTCATGGAGGCGGTGGTTTGGTTGTAGAGCGCGTCGTCCTTGACCAGCTTGCCCACGGTCCCCTGTCCCGCGTTGACCTGGTCGAGCACCTTGCGCGCGTCCGCGATGGCGAGTTTGGCCTCGTCGCCGGCGCGCTGGAGGTTCGTGACGGTGGCGAGGGCGGAATTATAGAGCGCGTCGTCGTAGATGAGTCTGCCGACCGAGCCCTGGCCCTGTGAAATCTGGGTGGAAATCGATCGCACGTTGGCGATGGTGGCGGTCAGCGGCTCGCGGTTCGCCTTCAGGAAATCCGTGAGCGGCCCGAGGAGGTTGTCGATTTTGTCGCCAGTGAAACTTTTTGTGAGGTTTTCCACGCCGGTGGCCACACTGTCGAGTTTGGCCATGATGGCGCTGAGGTCGGGCAGCTCCCGGGTGCCCACGATCTGGTTGTTCTCGAGAATCGGCGCGCTGCCCGAACCGAAGTCGATGGCCACATAGTTCTGTCCCATGAGCCCGGTAAACGTGATGGTGGCGATGCTGTCAGTGCGCACTTCGGCATCCCGCCGGAGTTTCATCGTGACGTTCACCCGGTTGCCCTCGAGCCGGATGTTCTCGACCTTGCCGACTTCGACGCCGGCCATTTTGACGCGGTCGCCGACTTTGAGGTCCTCCACGTTGGTGAAGATCGCGTGGAGGCGATGGCCGCGCGTGAACTTTTCCGCGCCGCCCACGATGTCCAGGATGAACACGGCGGCGAGCATGACGAGGGCGACGAAAATTCCGATTCGGGTTTCAAGTGAATTTTTCATACGTTGGATTTGATGTGTGCTTTGAAATCTGCGTGCAGAAACTTCTGGATCAAGGGATCGGGATGCCGCCTCACCTCGTCGGGACTGCCGACCGTGAGAATGCGCCCCTCGTTGATGACGGCAATGCGATCGGCGACACCGAAGGCCAGGTCGCGGTCGTGGGACACCACCAGCGAGGTCGCCTGGATGCGCCGTTTGAGCTTGAGGATCTCCTCGCCGATGACGACGGCCGAGAGCGGGTCGAGCTCGCTGGTCGGCTCGTCGTACAGGATCAACTGCGGTTCGATGACCAGCGCGCGCGCGATGGCGACCCGTTTTTTCATGCCGCCGGAAAGTTCGGCGGGCATTTTGTCCTCGGTCCCTTTCAGGCCCACCTCGTCGAGTTTTTCGGAGACGATGCGGGCGATCTCATCCGGCGGGTTCAGGCGGTGTTCGGTCAGGTAAAGGCCGACGTTTTCGCCGACGGTGAGGGAGTTGAACAATGCGCCGGATTGAAAGACCATGGCCATGCGATACCGGCTCATGACGTCGGGCGAAGCGACCGATTCGCCTTCGATGAGGATTTCGCCGGCATCGGGCTTTTCGAGGCCGATGATGTGTTTAAGCAGGACGCTCTTGCCGCTGCCGCTGGGGCCCATGATGACGAACACCTCTCCGGGCTTCACTTCAAAGTCCAGGCCCTTGAGGACCTCCTGTCCGTTGAAGCTCTTGCGCAACCCGCGCACTTCGACGCCGACCGCCGGAGGATTGGATGCGGGTTCGTTCATTATTTGAGGAGCAGGCGCGTCAGGATGTAGTCGAGGATCACGATCAGGACAATCGAGTTCACCACGGCTTTGGTGACCGACCGGCCGATGCCGCGCGGGCCGCCAATGGTCACGAGACCCTGATGGCAGGAAACCACCCCGATCACGAGCGCGAAGCAGAAGCCTTTAAACACGCCATTGGCGACGTCCTTGATTTGCACGACCTCCCGCAGGTTCACAAAAAAGGCCTGAAAACCGATGTCGATGCGATTGTTGTTTGCCGCGACGACGGCTCCTCCCAGCCAGCCGACGAGGATGGAGAAGACCACCAGCAAGGGGAGGGCGATGGCGATGGCGATCATGCGCGGCAACACCAGGTAGTAGATGGGATTGATGTTCATCGTCCGGAGCGCGTCGATTTCCTGATACACGCGCATGGAGCCGATTTCCGCGGCCATGGCCGAGCCGATGCGGCCGGCGATCAGGATGGACATCATCACCGGCGCGAGTTCTCTGCACATGGAAATGCCGACGAGACCGCCCACCGCGCTGGCCAATCCGCGCTCCACGAGCACCGGGCCGGTTTGAAGGGCGATGACACCGCCGATGAAGAAGGAAAGGATGCAGACCATCAACAGGCTGGCGTTGCCGATTTCGAAGAATTGATCGAACACTTTCTGACGCCTCCGCCACGCCACCGGCAGGGCCAGCAGCGTGCGCCAGAAGAGCACAACCATTTCACCGACATTCTCGAACATAAAGTTCCTCTATTTCATCCCGGATACGGCAAAACTCAAGCGCGTTATTGGTCCGTGCCGTGGTTCATTGTGAAGGCGCGCCGGACGCGGGCCGGGTTCGGATCACCGGAATATAAAGCAAACTCAGCCGTTTGCCTTCGGGACCGGATTGATACTGAAAAAGGCCCAAAAGAAGCGAGCATTTTTTCGATTGAGGGGTTGTCTCGCGACGGTACAGGTTCCAAAGCAACGACTGGCTGCCCGCGCCGGTCCGGGGATTCCATTCCGCGCGCCAGACCGACCACACGGGGGAATAATCGCGTTCGACGGACGGGTTGTTCGGCAGAAACGGTTCGAGCGGGGAGAAAAGCTGGAGCCGGCTGCCGCCATCGTAATCGCGCTGATGGGTGAACAGGGGCCAGAAATCGATCCGCCGCCGGGCTTCGCCGGATTCGGTGTTGCGCTGGATCGTGTCCGAATACAGGTAAAACAGGATGCGCGTGCGTTCCCGGTCCAGGGCACCGCCATGCACCCGGTCGTATTTGTAAAGCGGCCACAGGTAAAAATCGCTCTCGAGACTCGAGTTTCGCGCCCGACTGTAAAAAGGCCAGACCCGCCAAATGGTTTTGCCTTCACCCCGGGCAAAAACGATGAGCGGCCAGGGAACATCCCATTCCCTGTACTTCTTGCCGCGATCGGTGACATGCGAGATGAGCGGCCACAAGACCGTGGTCGAGTCACGTTGCGCCGATCGCACATCACAGTAAAACGGCAGAATCCCCCGCTCCGTTTGGGGATTTTCCGTGCCGATCCCGGATTGGTTGAGGAACAGAAACGGCCAGAGTGCGAACTTGTCGTCGTGACCTCCCTCGCGTTCGGCGTCGCCAAAACCGTTGGTGCGCGTCAACGGATCCTTGTGCTCATGCCCCACCAGCGGCCAGAATTGCCAACCGCGCAGCGAATCACCGTGCCTCAAGTGGAAGAAAGGATACAGGTAATTGTCGGTCACCCTGTCCTTGATCCGGCTTTGGCCATAGATCGGGAACAGGACGAAGAAGATTTCGTCCCGGAAAAGTCGGTTCTCCAGACGGCCATACACTGGAAAGAACGCCGTGTAATTGTTGCTGGGAACGGAAGAACGCTGCTGGAAATAAACGGGAAACAGCGTGAACCGGCGGCTGTCCTTTTCCTGCTGATCCTTGCCGCCGGCGAAACTGAAGACCTGGATCACGTGCCACCGATATTCCATTCCGAATCGGCGGTAGGTGATCAGCGGATAGGCCAGATCGATTTCGTCAAAATCCGTGACCGGATCCCACGTGCGCGATAGCAGCGGCGGGAACGCCCATGTCCGCTGCAGTTCCTTCTGCTCGGTATAAAAGATTGGACCCAATACCTCGGTCCGATGTCCCGGCGCGAGCGTCAGCGGAAAGGCGTCGAACAGCGGACCCAGGTCGGGCCCTTCGGCGGCAAAACCGGAGAAGAGCGCAGCGGTCACGATACCGGGCCACAAGATCCCGAAGCGGCTCAGGAGCGGCATTGTCTGAGTCAAACGCATTAAAGTGGGAGGAATACGAGATGAATCCGCATTTGTCAATTTCTTGAACCTGGCTTCCGGTAACGTTATCGCTTTGCTATTTATGCCATATTATGCTGGTTTAGCATAAAGATTGACTTTAAAGCGGGTTGTTTTAAGGTTGTAAACATACTTGAGGTTATTACCTCGGTTCCTCCCGACCCAGTGTCGATCTTACATTGTCGGCACTGGGTTGATTTTTGCCGTGCTGGAGTCTGAGGATCAGGCTCAAGAGGGCGGGCAGCAGAGTCAGAGCGGCGATCATGCAGGTGGTGATACCGATGGCCATGACGAAGCCGAGGCTTTGGATACCCCGATGTCTGCCCAGCATCAAACTGCCGAACCCGGCGATGGCCGTCAGTCCCGAAACCAGGACCGCTTTGCCTGTGCTGCGGGCGAGGATACTGGGATGCTGTTCCTCGGCAAAGCGGTTCAGAATATGGATGCCGTTGGTGACTCCAATGCCGATGACCAAGGGCAGTGTCATGATGTTGGCGGGGTTGAACGGGATATGGAATGCGCCCATCAATCCCCCGAGCCACACCGAACCGATCGCCACGGGCAACAGGGCCAGGATCAGGGAGGACAGGCTGCGAAAATGGAAGAGCACGAGGAGAATGATGGCCCCGAGCGAATACAACGCCGCCTGTTCGTAGCTGTTCTTGAGCAGCTCGGTGTAATAGTACAGTTGGACCGGCATGCCGGTGATGTCCTGATCCACTGTCCTCAATTCCCGGATGAATTCCTCCTGGTTGTCACGCTGCCAGGCGTCTTGCTTGGGAAAGACCATCAACAGAAATTTGCCGGTCACGCCGATGAACATGTTGCGCATGGCGGGTGGCAGATCCTGCGCCCGCAATGGCGAGCTGTTGTCCTGGTTCTCCAACGATTCAAACGTCTCGCGCAGGTCGTTGAACAGGGCCTGTTGAAACTCCGCGAGTTTCTTCGAATGGACCTCCCATTCGGCCGCATCGCCTTGCAGCATGTCCTTCCGCAGGCGCTCGATCGCCGCGCGTAGCGACCGCAACTGTCCGGTCAGCGACGGCGCGTTGGTCCCGATTTCATCGATCGCCGCGCCGCAATATCCGTAGAGCGAGTAAAGCGTCCCGCTCAACGCCGCGAGGTTTGCACGCGCCGGATCCGGCGGCGGGAATCGGAGTGCGGACAGGTCGTTCTTGATCTGGCCGATGATGCGCAGCTTTTGGGTTTGGTTTTCGTTCAGGAACCCCGCCATGGATCGGACAGACGCCACCGACGGCAGGTTGGTGATCTGCCGTTCCAAGCTAACGGCCTGGTCGATGGAATCCGCGATGACGGCTCCGGACAGGAGCGACTGGCCGGCGGAATGCACCAGCTTTTCATCCGTATCCACCGAAGGCAGCCCCTTGCTTTGCATTTGGAGCAGGTTGTAGTCGAAGTACACCTTGTGCAATTGCGTCGCCGCCAGCGCGCAGAGGACGACGGTCAGCGCCATCACCAACACCGGACGATCCAGCCAAAGGCGTTCGATCCGCGCGCGGCCTTTGGCCAGCTCGACGTGCTCCGTATCGATGACATTCTGCCGGCCGCGCAGCAGGAGCACGGGCAGCAAGGTCATCATGGGCACCAGGCAGATCAACAGGCCGCTGCCGCAGATGATGCCCATTTCCTGGATGCCTTTGAAATGCGTGAACCCCATGGCCAGGAAGGCGCCGGCGGTGGTGAATGCCCCCGTAAAAATGCCCTGTCCCGTAAAGACGATCGCCTTGGTCAAGGCGGCCTCCTCCGTCCTGCCCCGCCGCAATTCCTCCTCGTAGCGCGTGATCAAATGCACTCCAAAATCAATTGCCAATCCCACCAGCATCGGCACGAACGTAATCGTCAGCACATTCAGATGCCCAATGGTGAGCGTGGCAAACGCCAGCGTGTACGCCAGCCCCACGAGCAGGCAGATCGTGGCCTTCACCGGCCGGCCCGTCTCCTGATAGCCATAAATGAAAATGAGGGCGCAGAGGATCAGCGACACGACGCTGGCCAGCATCGTGTCCTTCTGCGATTGCTCCATTTCGTCGTAGTCCAGCACGGAGAGCCCGGTCACGCCCACATTCAACCCCGGCACTTCGGCCTGGATTTCCGCCACGAGCGCGCGCAGTCGGCGGATGCATTTTCCGTTGAAATCCTCCTGCGCCTTTTCCGTGTCCCCCGCCGTGGCCAGCGGCGCGATGTCCCTCGGCTGGACCGTCAGCACAAAAATGCGCCCGCTGTCATAGGTGATATAAATGTCGTTTTGGGCCTGGCCGGTGGGATCGAACAACGCCGTGATGCCCGGGGATGGCGGTGCGCCGGCCAATCGCAGCCCGGTGTCCGCCTGCGACACGATGCGTTCGAGGGCGGGCAGCGCCTGGATGAGCGATTCGGTTTGGGCGTTGGTTTCACTCGGGGCAGTGCGGAACAGTGTATTGACCTCCCCGAAGAAGGAAACCAGGTTGGTGGTTTGCGAAAACTTTTCGATGAAAGGCTGGTAAGCCCGGAGTTGATTCCGCAGTTCGCCCAAGTCTTCCTCCGGTACCAGCAACAGCGCCTTCGATCCCAGCATCTTCAGATCGTTGTTGAACAGAAGGTTCGTGAACAGGCCGGTCTCGGCTTCCAGCCTCGCTCCGAGTCGCTCGATGAACTGGCGGTTCTTCTCCGGCTTGTCGCTTTCGACCACGACCGCCAGGTCGTCCTGTTGCGGGAACTCCGTCTTGTACGCGAGAAACGCGTGCTGATACTTCTGATTCGCCCCGACCAGGTTGTCCCGGTTGACGTCGAACTCCAGGAATTTGTAGGTGTAGGCGATGCTAAGGACGAACAACACCGCCTGGCAGCCGATGATCAAACGGCGATGACGAAAGGTTGCGCGCGCCAGCAAGGTCAGCGCGCGGCCCAACAAAGAATCGTCTGTCAACCGTTTCATTTCAGCAGGTGAGCGGGCCGGTCGGGTCGCCAATCCTCGCGGCCGCGGGGGAACAAACGCATTTCAACGCAGTGCGCGCGGGAATTCGCGGGAATTCGCGACGGTCTGCCCCAGCGCGTTCCTCGGGGTCGTGGCGCACCCCGGGTCGGAATCTCGCGGCTGTCGGTAGCACGTCGGCGCGTCCTGTCCATCGGCGAACTCTCTCACTCCGGAAAATCGGCATTCGAATAGACTTCTTTCACGTCGTCGTCATCCTCCAACGCGTCGATGAGCTTGTTCATCGCGGCCACCGCCGGTTCGCCGCTGAGCGGCACCGTCACCATCGGCAGGAACGTCACCTCCGCAACCGCCGGTTTGATCCCGCGAGCTTCAATCTGCTTGTGCACCGCCTCAAAATTCGACGGCTCGGTCAGGATCTCGTACCCGTTCGCATCCGCCTTGAAATCCTCCGCGCCGGCCTCCAGCGCCACTTCCATCAACCGGTCCTCGTCCGCCCCCTCGCGGGGAATGATGATTTGCCCTTTGCGATGAAACAACCGGCTGACCGAACCCGGAGTGGCGATGCTTCCGCCGCTCTTGGTGACGATGCTGCGGACTTCCGATGCGGTCCGGTTCCGGTTGTCGGTGCTCAATTCCACCAGCAGGGCGACGCCGTGCGGCCCGTAAATCTCGTAGGTCAGATCCTCGTATTGGACGGTCTCGCCGCCGCCGGTGCCCTTCTTGATCGCGCGCTCGATGTTGTCGTTGGGCATGTTCGCCGCGCGGCATTTGAGCAGCACCATGCGAAGCCGGGGATTCATGCCCGGATCGCCGCCCGCAAGCCTGGCGGCGATGGCGATTTCTTTGCTCAGCTTGGCAAAGATCCTGGCGCGCTTGGCGTCAATGGCACCTTTGAAATGCTTTACCTTCGCCCATTTGCTGTGTCCCGACATAATCGGATTTCAAATTTCGAGTTCCAAATCCTATGTCAGCCCACGGCTTCCACAAACACGGCCGTGCCATAGCACAATACCTCGGTGATGCCCGCCGCAATCTCGGTGGCGTCGTAACGCACGCCGACGACCGCATTGGCGCCCAGGCGGCCGGCGTGTTCGAGCATCAGGTTGAACGCGTCTTCCCGGGTCCGCTCGCAGAGATCGGTGTAGAGCGAAATATTCCCTCCGAACAGCGCCTGGATGCTCGCGCCGACATTGCCGATGACCGATCGCGAGCGGACGATGATCCCGCGCACCACACCGAATGATTTGACGATGCGATAGCCCGGTAATTCAAATGTTGTTGTCGTCAGAGGATGTGTCTGGCTCATAAGCAGACGGTATTAAACACAAGCCGCAGGGGCGGAAGAAGCTTATTTTTGAGGCCGCCGGATCGCCGGATTCATCCGGCAGCAAGCAGATACGCCGTGCGATTGCGCCACGACAAGAACGACACACGCCAAAACGAACCTAGACAAACAGGCAAAATCTTCCGTAAGATTTTCTGAAAAAGTTTTTGCATTTCCTGAAGATACTGTTAGATACATTTCAGCCGGTTATCGGAGCCGGCAGGAAGTTAATATCGATTAAACGATTTCCGCGTGGGCGCGTCGGTTCCTCACGACCTAAATTGCGCAGAAAGATCGTGTGGGAATGAATGTGCCTATTTTTTTTGCCGCTGTCGGATCCAGATCCGGCGAGTACGAGATGGTTTATATATGGGAGCAGGCCACCCCGGAAGGCAAAGCCATCATCGGTTGCCTCGTCGTCTTCTCCATCGTCGCCTGGTCGGTCATGATCTCCAAGGCCATCCAGATGCGCCGCGCCAAGAGGCTCAATCACTTCTTCACCACGGAGTTCCGCACTCAAAAGCCGGTGCTGGACGTTTTTGACCGGCGCATCCAGGCGGAAGGGTGCCCGATGTTCATGGTGTATCAGGCCGGCAGCCTCGAGCTGGATGCGCGGCTCAGGGTTCCGGGCGACGGCGGCCGCAAGCGCTTCGTCTCGCTCAAAGGCATGGAGCACGTGAAGCGGACCCTGGAAAACTGCGTCGCGCAGGAATCGTTGAAACTGGAATCCGGGCTGATCCTTCTGGCGATTGCGGTGAGCGGGGCTCCGTTCCTGGGGCTGCTGGGCACGGTGTGGGGCGTGATGAGCACGTTCGGCCATATCGCCCAGCAAGGCAGCGCCACGATGGCCGCCATGGCGCCCGGCGTTTCCGCAGCGCTCATCACCACGGTCGCGGGATTGCTCGTCGCGATCCCGTCCATGTTTGGTTACAACTGGCTCGTGCACAACCTGCGTGTCCTGACGGTCGATCTGGACAATTTCGCGCAGGAACTCGTGTCCAAGATGGAGACGGAATATCTGGAAGAGTGAAGAAGGTTGCAGGTTGCAGGTTGGGTGGAGCGCGTTTGGCGCAAACATGTTGACAGGGATTATCAACTATCATGGAGAAAGGGCAAATATGGCAACAGCACAACGATTCGAAGATCTGAGAGTTTGGCAGGACGCGCGAGAACTTGTCCGCGCAGTTTATTCGGTGTCGAAGCAGCCCACCTTCTACCGCGATTGCGGACTGAGAGACCAGATTCGCCGCGCTGCGACCTCAACCATGTCCAACATCGCGGAAGGCTTTGAGCGTGGAAGCAAGAAGGAATTCCTTCAGTTCCTGAGCATCGCCAAAGGGTCCAACGGTGAAGTCCGATCGCAACTTTACGCCGCAATGGACCAGGAGTATTTGAATGAGAAGGATTTTGGTGCAATGCGGGATTCGGCAACCTCACTTTCCCGACGGCTATCCTGCTTCATTCGCTACCTCGAAAGCTATCCCTGCACCTCCCGTGTAAGAAAGGCCCTGAAGCGTTGACCGGCAAAACCTGCAACGTTCAACTTGCAACCTGCAACTAACTGATGCGCCGCTTCTCACAACGCAACTCGCTGGTGACGCTGAGCGACATCAACATCACGCCGCTGCTGGACCTGGCGTTCGTGTTGCTGATCATCTTCGTCATCACGACCCCGCTGCTGGAGCAGAGCATCAATCTCAAACTGCCGACCGGCGGCAGGCCGGACAAACCCATCGAGAAACGCGACATCCGCACGGTCGAAATCAGCCCGCAAGGCGTTTATATGATCGACCGGCGCCGCGTCTCGATCCCCCAGATGGAACGCGAGCTGGTCGCCGATTTCCGGTCCAACCCCAATCTCGTGATTTACATCCGCGCCGATGAAAACGGGCGGGACAAGGATTTGTACGCGGTGGTGGACCTCTGCCAGAGAAACGGCATCACGCGGTTCTCGTTGCGCACCGAACCGCCCAATCAGCGATGAACCGGCTCGAGAAAAAATGCGTCCTCGCCGCGGCGGCCTTCCACCTGCTGCTGCTCCTCGTTTTGCTCGTCGGCCCTGCGTTTTTGTCGTCGCGTGACCAACCGGACAATCTGCCCGTGATTGATTTCATTCCGTTCAAGACCGTCGATGCCATGGTCAGGGGCGGGGGCAATCCGGCCGCGAAACCGCCGGCTCCGGCGCCGCTCCCGCAACCGGCAGCACCCGCGACTCCACCGGCGCCCAAGGCTGTCCCGCCACCGGAGGTCACTAAACCCGAGCCTGCCCCCAAAGAGACAGTGAAGGAAACGCCAAAAGAAACCAAAGTCGATCCCGATGCGCTCGAGCCCGTCAAGGATCGCAAACACAAAGTGGACGTCAGCACCGCTCTGGTTAAACGCAAGCCGAACGAAGTCTCGGAGTCCAAGGCGCGCGCAGCCGCCGAGGCCAAAGAACGGGCGACCGAGACGAAGCGGCAAACGGCGGCGGCGATCAGCCAGACGGTGCGGGGAATCCAGAGCGGCTTGTCCGGCGGCACCACGATCGAGCTGAAGGGGCCGGGCGCCGGCGGCCTTCCCTATGCAAATTGGAAGCAGGCGGTCAAAAGCGTTTATGACGCGGCCTGGATCCTGCCGGCCGGCATCACGGCCGATTCCGCGACCACGTCGGTGACGGTGACGATTGCCCGGGACGGCACCGTGATTTCCGCCCGCATTGTCGATCGCTCCGGCAGCCCGGTCGTGGATCAGTCGGTTCAAGCCACCCTGGACCGGGTGAGATACGCCGCGCCGCTCCCGGACGATGCCAAGGAAGATCAACGCACCATCACCATTTATTTCGACGTCAAAGCAAAATTACTCGGATGAAAAAATACCATTGTTTCAATCGGCTTTTTATCGCTGCAGGCCTGCTCGGACTCACCACTCTGGTTCAGGCTCAGAACGACGATGCGATCCGGCTCAGCCGCAACACCGAGCCCGGCAACACGCCGCCGATCTGGGTGTCGATGAGCGGATTCACGGGCGAAGCGGCCGCGGTGTTGCAGTTCGACCTGTACGTTCAAGGGTTCGGCTTTACCAACGCGAATGGCGCCCAATACCTGATCAGCGGCAGCAACAACGGCAACCTCGAGGGCCGGGTGATGGATCACTTCAACAAGAACGCGCTGGTTTCGAAAGCCTACTCCGGCTCGACGCTGCGGCGGCAGGCCCATGCGTTCGCCGACGACTTCGTCCAGGCGCTGGGACGAAAAGGCATCGGGCAGACGAAAATCGCCTTCGTCGTCGAGGGCGGCTACGGGAAGAGCGAGGTGTACGTGGCGGATTTCGACGGTCACGGCCCGCAACCTGTGACGCGGGACAACTCGCTGGCGGCCGCGCCGTGCTGGGTCCCGGGCCGGTTCGCCGTTTACTATAATTCCTACAAGCTCGGCAACCCCGCCATCTTCTCCCACGACCTCTCGACCGGCGCGCGCCGAACGGTGGCGTGGTACGGCGGTTCGAGCATCAGCCCCGCCGTCTCGCCCAACGGCCGCAAAGTGGCGATGATCCTCAGCAAGGACGGTTGGACGGATTTGTACGTCGCCGACGCGGACGGCAGCAACATCAAGCGCCTGACGAAATCGCCGGAGGACGAGTCGTCGCCCTGCTGGTCCCCCGATAGTGAATGGATTTGTTACGCAACGAAGATCAAAGAAAGAAGAGCGCTCTGCAAAATATCCGCGTCGGGCGGATCGGCTCAACGCATTCCCACCTCAGGAGTCCCGAATCCCACCGAACCGGACTGGTCGCCGGACGGCCAATGGATCGCGTTCACCGCGCAGAGGGGCGGGTTCGAAATTTGTGTCGTGAAGGCGGAAGGCGGAGAAGTGACCGAACTGGTGGCGGGCGAGGACCCGTCCTGGGCGCCCAATTCCCGGACGCTGGTGTTTTCGCGGCGCAGCGGAGGCGGGCACCTGTCTGTGCTTGACGTTCCCACGAAACAAGTCAAGGATGTCGCCCGAGTTTCGTCGGGTGTGAACTCTCAACCCAGTTGGGCTCGATAAGCCCTTTTCTCGAAAGACGACAAAATGAAGCTGACGAAGTTTGGAAATTTATTGGCGATCGGATTGGCGCTCGGCATTGCCGGCGTCGGATGCAAACACAAGCCCGTGGCCGTCACGCCGATCCCGGGCGCAAGAACGGGCGCTGTCGGCGAAGCCGGCGCGGGCAATTCCATCGGCAACGGAACGGACAACACCGACCGTGGCGCGTCGGGCGGCATCGCCGCGAATGCGCCCGGCTCACACGCCGGCTGGCCGGAAGACGCCGAGACGCTCAAAGCCGACTCGGTGCATTTCGATTATGACAGCTCGGTGGTGAAGAGCAGCGAGAAATCCAAGATCGAGGCCGTCGCCGATTATCTGAAGGCCAATCCGTCCGTTGCGGTGAGGGTGGAAGGCAACTGCGACGAACGCGGAACGGCGGAATATAACCGCTCGCTCGGCGAACGCCGCGCCCTGGCCGCCCGCGAAGAACTCGTCGGCCTCGGCGTCGATGCCTCCCGCGTTGACACCATCAGTTACGGCAAGGACCGTCCGGTGGACACCGGCCATAACGAGGATGCCCACGCGAGGAATCGCCGCGACGATTTCGTCCTCCTGACACCATCCAAGTAAGAACAGAGAGCTGGCCAACCCGCTGCGGCTCACAGAGTCACGCTGCGAATCTTTGGGAAACACGCCCTCCGGATGCGCCTCTCGGTCTTGGGGCCTGTTTTGCCACTTTACTATTAGTGGCGGCGGGGTTAGTTTGCAAGGATAGGTAACCATTATGAATGCTTGTCTGGCAGTGTTGGGATTGAGCGGCGGCGAACTGGTTCTGGTGCTGGTCGTCATCCTGGTTTTATTTGGCGCCAAGCGAATACCGGAATTTGCCAAGGGCTTGGGCAAGGGAATCAACGAGTTCAAGAAAGCCTCGCGCGAAGTCACCGATGAAATCGAGCGATCCGTCGATGAACCCGCACCGCCGCCTTCAGCCCCGAAATCGGCGCCCACAACCCCGACTCCCGCCAACCCGAACGCCCCACAAACTCCTGCAGCGCCTAAAGTCTGAATAGTCCCGCGCCGCAGCCTTTGTCATGGCCGATCCCAATGAAGAGCCGCGTCGTGACGACTGGGAGGGGGCGGGCGGCGACGGCGGCCCGGTAAAGTCCTTTCTCGAACACCTCGAAGACCTCCGTTGGATGCTGATCAAGAGCGGCACTGCGCTGCTGGTGGCGATGATCGTCTGCCTGTACGGAACCAGCCAGATCGTGACGGTTCTCAAGCGACCGCTTCAACACGCGGCGTTGATCCAGATGGGCCATGGTCAGAGGGCGATGGTCCGGTTCGGGACCAACACTCTCGCCGTCTTTGAAACGGCCTCCCACCAGATGGGCCCCCTCGATCTCGGATCAAACCGGTTCGTCGTCATTCAGTTGGATCCGGTGGAGTCCGGAACCAATCTGTATCTGGCCGTTCATGCCGACCTGCACCCTTCGGAGGACGCCCTTGTCGCGAGCGGGACCGACTTGGTTTACCTCGATCCCGCCTCGCCCTTTCTCTCGTCATTGCATCTTGCGTTTTACGCCGGCCTGTTGCTCGCCGCGCCGTTCCTTTTCTATTTCATAGCCCAGTTCGTCCTCCCGGCACTGAAAGTCAGGGAAAAGAAATACGTCCTCCGCGCATGCGGCGTGGGTGTCGGGCTGTTTTTGGCCGGTGTCAGCTTCTGCTATTTCTTTATTCTGGCTCGGGCGTTGAAGTTCGCCGAGCTGTTTTCCCTGTGGATGGGCGTGAAAGTGCCGGAATGGCGTGCGGAAACGTATTTCAGTTTCGTGACAAAATTCATGCTGGGGATGGGGCTCGGCTTCGAGCTGCCCGTCGTGCTGCTGGCCCTGGTGAAGATCGGCATTCTGGACTATCAGAAGCTCTCCTCCATGCGCCGTTATATGATCGTGATCAACCTGGTTTTCGGAGCGCTGCTGACGACGCCGGAGATATTCACCCAGGTGGTCATGGCGATCGTGCTGCAAATCCTGTTTGAAATCAGCGTCTGGATCGCCTGGTACTGGGACCGGCAGGAGCGGAAACGACAGGCGGCGGAAGACCAGGAATGAAGCCTTCTCCATTCAATTAAAACCACAGATGAACACGGATGGAAGGATGCTTTTAAAAGAGCGATTCACTCATCAGACGGTGGGTATTGAAAGCCTTGCGAGCCGTTTGTCTTCCGCTCATTTATCCGTGTTCATCGGTATTCATCCGTGGTTCAAATTCTTTTCCGCTGCATACAAACAAATGGAGACCGATTCAGCGTAAGCGGGCATCCGTTTTGAAAACCTCTTTACAAGCCGGCAATTCGCGTTAATCTCCAACCAACGAAACGAACATTTATGCGAAAAGCGCTTTCCCTCCTTGCCCTGATTGTAGCAGTGGGCGCGCTGGCTTCCGGTTGCGCCAACACGGAACGGAAGTTCGGCCGCGGACTCGACAATTCAATGGATATCGTCCGCTGCGGCGAATTCCGCCGCACCGTCGAACAGACCGCCATCTTCCAGGGACCGGACGCCGGCTACACCATCGGTGTTGTGCGCGGCATCAATCGCACCCTCGCCCGGACGGGCATTGGCATCTACGAGATGGTGACGGCCCCCTTGCCGCCCTATGGACCGATCTTCACCGATCATTTTGCGCCCGGGCCGGTCTATCCGGATAGTTTTACCCCCGGCCTCGTGGCGGATTCAATGTTTGCCACGGACACTTACCTTGGTTTCAGCGGGGGCGAAGTGCTGCCCTTTGTGCCCGGCAGCCGTTTCGAGGTTTTCAGTATCCCCTGAGCAGCCGTTGGAATCATCCACAGCGCGCCAACCCCGAATGCTTTCCGGGTTGGCGTTTCTGTTATGACGCTTGAAAAAAAGTCCGGCTGCAAGGTCAACCTGTTGCTCAACATCCTGGGCAAACGCCCCGACGGATTCCACGAACTCGAAACCGTGATGCATCCCGTCGGGGTGTTCGACATCCTGGACTTCGCCCGCCACCCCAACCGCATTGAACTGACCTGCAACCTGCCCTGCCTCCCGACGGACTCCAGAAACCTGGTTCACCGGGCCGCGACCGCATTCCTCCAGAAAGCCGGCATCCGGGAGGGCGCGCGAATTCACCTGGAGAAGAACATCCCGCTGGCGGCGGGCCTCGGCGGCGGCAGCAGTGACGCCGCGGCAACCCTCTCCGGCTTGAATGAACTGTTCGGTCATCCTCTTTCGCCCCTGCAACTCCGGGAAATCGCCGCGGAACTCGGCTCTGACGTGCCCTTTTTCCTGCAAACAAAGCCGGCGCTGGCCACCGGTCGCGGTGAGAAAATCCAGTCCCTGGACAGCTTGCCGGCGCTGCAGGGGGCCGCGTTCCTGCTGATCCATCCCGGGTTCGGGGTTTCAACCCCCTGGGCTTATCAGAATCTTACCCGATTTCCGGCCGCCTTGAACGGCAGCCCGGGCCGCGCGCAAAAACTGATTTCACTCCTGCAAACCGCCGATTTGAAGCTCGCCGCCCCGGAGTTCTATAATTCGCTGGAAGCGCCCGTCCTCGGGAAATACCCCTTGGTCGCCCTCTTCCAGGAATTCCTGCGCGAGAAAGGAGCGGCGGCGACACTCCTGTCCGGGAGCGGTTCGACAACCTTTGCCGTGGCCGGCGACCCGGCGTCGGCAGAAACGTTGGCCGAGCAATTCAAGGGGAAATTCGGCGCGACCTGTTGGACGGCCGTGGTTCCGGTTCAGTCTTCCTAGCCGGAATGCTTTGCCGGCTTTGACCCTTGCCCGATCCTGCGCTTCGCGGCTTGGAACCGCTTTTCCCAATCCAGCCAACTCTTCGCCCAGCTCGCGTCGGAAAACCGCCGCCGCGCTTCCGGCCAGAGTTCCTCCAGGTAGGTTGCTTCGCGGCGGGCGGCCTCCAGGTCGCCCCACTTCAAAAGGGCCTCGATCAGGTTCAGGCGATTCTCGGGATACATGGGCGCCAGTTCGACCGAGCGCCGGAGATGCTGGCGCGCCTTGCTCCGGCTGCCGATGCTGGCGATGACCGGCGCCTTCATATAAAGCAATCCCAGGTTCCGGTCCGCCCCGGCATAATCAAACTGTTCGTCCAATGCAGCCGTCGCCAGGAATTCCCGCTCCATTTCCTTGACCATCATCAGGGCCGCCAGATTGCGCTTCGTATCCGCGAGTTGACCGAGATCCATTCCCAAATAGTAATGCGCCGGCGCCGACCCCGGCTGGAGCGCCATCGCTTCCCGGCATGCGGCGATGCCCTTTTCCGCAATTTCGGCCCGCGCGGGGTTGTTGGTCGTCAATTCCGCAAGATCGAAACAGGCCCGGCCGAATTGCCAGGCGGCTTCGGCGTCGTTGGTATGGGCCACGTACCGGTTCGAGGCCTCCCTGAACTCGCGCGCGGTCCGCGCCGCAGCCGTGTCCGACGAGGATTTGTCACCAGCCATTTGTTGGCCCGAGACCGCTATGAAAGAGCCGGTAGCGATCCCTATAAATCCGGCGAGGGGCGCGGGTCGGAAAAGGCGGCGGAGCGGAGCGAACCACCTCAATTGCCGTCGCCACAGCACCTTGGCGACGTATGCCATGCCGGCGGAATTAGGGGTTGCGAACATCACGACTGGTCATATACTGACATGAGAGTGAGATCAAACGGCAAATTGCTGCGGTTGGCGTTCTGTCCGGCCTTTCTGCTCCTGGCTGCAGGTTGCGGCGGCATCAGTGCGTCCAAGACCGTTTCTCCGCTCGACTTTTTCCTTCCCGGTTTGCTCCAAGCCACCCCCCCGCCCGCGCAGCACGACCCAGTCCTGCCGCCTGCGGAGCCTTCGACACAATTAGCCAAAAACTGATCCGCTTATGCGATTTCCCTTCGCTCTAACGGCGAAAATCGCCGGTCATATTATTAAACACAAGCTGAAGCGCACGCCCAAATTCGCAATGGTGCTGCAATTGGAGCCTCTTCACACGTGCAATCTCACCTGCACCGGCTGCGGGCGCATCCGCGAGTACTCCACCAATCTCAAGGACATGGTGCCCATCGAGAAATGCCTCGCGGTTGCCGAGGAATGCGAGGCCCCGATGGTCAGCATCTGCGGCGGCGAACCGCTGATTTATCCGAAGATCGAGGAACTGGTGAACGGGATTCTGGCCCAGGGCCGCATCGTCTATGTCTGCACGAACGGCGTGTTCATGCGCAAGAAAATGAAGGATTACCTTGCGGCGATCTACTCCCCGGAATTGGAACCCGCGCTGAAGCGGTTGCTGCAGGAGAAACTGATTTCCGACAAGGACGCCCAAACCATCCGCAAGGCCGACGACAAAGCCCGCGCCAAGGCGGTCATTCGCCCGACGAGGTGGATGTATTGGAATGTCCATATCGACGGCCTCGAATACACGCATGACCTCATCGTCGAGCGCGAGGGCGTCTTCAAGGAGTGCGTCGAGGCGATCAAGATGGCCAAGATCCTCGGCTTCCAGGTCGCCACGAACACGACCGTCTATAAGGAATCCGACGTGAAGGAAATCGAGCAGATGTTCGAGTTCTTTTCCTCGCTCGAAGTGGATGGCCACACCATTTCCCCCGGCTACGAGTACGACGCCGCCAAGAAGGACATGGTCAAGCGACTCGGCAAACAGCCCGAAGATTTCTTCCTCACGCGCAAGATGACGCGGGAGAAATTCGCAAACATTCAGGAGTGGGGCGAGAAGTTCACCATTTTCGGCACCCCGGTTTACCAGGAGTTTCTCGCCGGCAAACGCGAGCTGACGTGCACCGCCTGGGCGATTCCGACCTACAACATCAAAGGCTGGAAGGCGCCGTGCTATCTGATGACCGACGGCCATTACGACGGCTACCACGAAATGCTCGCCAAGGTGCAGTGGGACAAATACGGCGTCATCAACGGCGTCGCGCGCGATCCACGATGCGAAAACTGCATGGTCCATTGCGGCTACGATCCCAGCGGCGCGCTGGGCACCAACTATCAGCGCGGCGACAACTGGAAGAATTTCAGTTATAACTTCCGGCCCAAGCCCAAGCCCTACTACGCAGGCGCGAAGGTTCGGGCGTTCAACGGTGTTTCCATCGGCAAAGGCCATCTGGCCGAGGCGAACGCCGCCATCAACAGCCCGCGGGCCGCCATGAACGGCGCGCAATCGGCGTTCCAGCGCCGCGAAGAGCCGCACGAACACAACGGCGGCGGCTGCGGCACCGGCGACACCGGCCAGCGGGAGGCATTGCTGGCGAAAATTGCCGAGGCGAAGCGGGTGGAGTAAATCTCAGGGGCTTATGAGCAAAACACTGTTCCTCAGTCCTCCTTCATTCGACGGCTTCGACGGCGGGGCCGGCGCGCGCTACCAGGCCCGGCGCGAAGTCACCAGCTATTGGTATCCCACCTGGCTTGCGCAACCCGCCGCGCTCGTGCCGAACTCGCGCCTGCTCGATTGCCCGCCGCACGACGTCGGGGTCGAGGAATGCCTCCGCATCGCAAAGGATTTCGATCACGTCATCATCAACACTTCCACGCCGTCGTTGAAAAACGACTGCAAGGTGGCCGAAGCGATCAAAGCGCAGAAGCCCGACACGAAAATCGGCTTCATCGGAGCGCACACGATGGTGTTGCCGACCGAAACGCTCAAAGCCTCGCCCGCAATCGACTGGGTGGGCCGGAAGGAATTTGACTTCACGTGCAAGGAAGTCGCCGAGGATCGTCCGCTCGAAACCATCGCCGGACTTTCCTACAAGGACAAGGACGGCAGGATCAGACACAACCCCGAGCGCGAGATGATCCAGAACATGGATTCGCTCCCGTGGGTGGCCGACGTTTACAAGCGGGATCTCCAGATCGAAAAGTATTTCATCGGCTACCTCATGCACCCGTATGTGAGCCTGTACACGGGTCGCGGGTGCCCGGCCCAATGCAGCTTCTGCCTCTGGCCGCAGACCATCGGCGGACACAAATACCGCGTTCGCTCGCCGCAAAACGTCGCCGACGAAATGGCCTACATGAAGAAGCTCTTCCCGCAGGTGAGGGAGTTCTTCTTCGATGACGACACGTTCACAGCGAACCTGCCGCGCGCCCGTGAGATCGCGAAAAAGCTCGGCCCGCTCGGTTTGACCTGGAGCTGCAACAGCCGCGCGAACCTCGATTACGACACCATCAAAAGTTTCAAGGACAACGGCCTCCGCCTGTTCCTGGTCGGCTATGAGAGCGGCAACGACGAGACGCTGACGCGCATCAAGAAGGGCGTCACCACCGACGAAATGCGCCGCTTCACCAAGGATTGCCACAAGGCGGGTGTCATCATTCACGGCACGTTCATCCTCGGCCTGCCCGTCGAAACCCGGGAAACCATCGAGCAGACGATCCGTTTTGCGCAGGAGTTGGACGTGTTCAGTATGCAAGTCTCCCTGGCCGCGCCGTATCCGGGCACGGAACTGTACGAGCAGGCCAGGCTCAACGGCTGGTTCGCCAAGAAAGACAAGGCCGACCTGGTGGAAACCGACGGCTTCCAGCAGAGCTCGCTTGAATACCCGGGCCTGAGCAAGGAAGAGATCTTCGAAAGCGTCGAGCGCTTCTACCATCGCTACTACCTGCGTCCGAAACCGATTCTCCGCATCATCAAAACGATGCTCGAGGACAAGGACGTCTGCGTGCGCCGCCTGCGCGAAGGCTATGAATTCTTCAAGAGCATGGCCCAGCGCCGCAGCGACCTGGCCGCGGCGAAAAGCGCGGCAACGGCGTGAAAAGGCAGTGCGCGCTCAAGGCACACCGCTTAACGCCAGTTGCCTTCGCCAACGCGCCAACTGCTCCCGCACCTCTTTCGTCCCCGGCGCGCCGACAAGGGTCCGCTTCGCCATCGCCCGCCCCAGATCGAAGATGTCGGGCGCGTCCCGGCCAAAACTCCTGTCCACCGACTGCAATTCCGCAAGGGTCAGTTGATTCAGCAGCCGACCCTTTTTCTCGGCCACCGCCACCACCAGGCCCACCACGTGATGCGCCTTCCGGAATGGCATGCCCTTGCGCACCAGATAATCCGCAAGATCCGTCGCCAGCAGCGCGGGATCGCTCGCCGCGGCTTCGCAGGCGGCGTATTGGACATGGATGTGCGGCAGCATCGCCGTGATGATCCGCACGGTGGCCCGCACGGTGTCCGCCGTGTCGAACAGGCGCTCTTTGTCCTCCTGCAAATCCCGGTTGTACGTCATCGGCAACCCCTTCAACAAGACCAACAACGATACCAGATTGCCAATCACCCGGCCGCTCTTGCCCCGCGCCAGCTCGGCAATGTCCGGATTCTTCTTTTGCGGCATCAGCGACGAGCCCGTCGTGTAGGCGTCGGCGATCTTAATGAATCGGAACTCGCTGCTGGCCCAGAGGATCAGGTCTTCGGACAGTCGCGACAGATGCACCGCCAGCAGCGCGGCCGCGGCGCAGAATTCCACCGCGAAATCGCGGTCGCTCACGGCGTCCATCGAGTTCTGCGAGAGTTTCGGCGAACCTTTGGCATCCACAAACGCGAGCAGTTCCGCGACCAGCCCCCGGTTGAGCGGCAGCGTGGAGCCGGCGATGGCGCCGCTGCCGAGCGGGCACACGTTGACTCGCAGGAAGCAATCCTCCAGCCGCTGGTGATCGCGGTCGAACATTTCGACATACGCCAGCAGGTGGTGGGCGAAGTACACGGGCTGCGCGCGCTGGAGGTGCGTGTAGCCCGGGATGAGCACCGAGCTGTTTTTTTGTCCCAAGCCGGCCAGCGCGGCCTGCAGCAACCGCACTTCCCTTCCCAGTTCCAGGATCTCGTCCCGGAGCCAGAGCCGCAGGTCGAGAGCCACCTGGTCGTTGCGCGAGCGCCCGGTGTGGAGCTTGGCGCCGGCCGGGACGCGGCGCGTCAGCTCGGCCTCGATGTTCATGTGGACGTCCTCCAGGCCGGGGTTCCACCGGAATTTGCCAGTTCTGATTTCCAGCGCAATCGAGTCCAGCCCCCTCAGCACGGCGCTCAGTTCCGCGCGCGACAGCACTCCGATTTTGCGCAGCATCGTGGCATGCGCCATCGAGCCGAGGATGTCCTGCCGCCAAAGCCGCCAATCGAAGGAGACGGATTGGGTGAACCGCGCCACATCCGCCGCCGGGCCGCCGGCAAACCGTCCGCTCCGGGAAACCGGGGAATTCTTCTTCATGCAAAGCCAATCTGCTGATCCGGGCACTTGCTCGTATCCGCCCCCGCAGGCTCCGTCTTCATGCGATTCCCAGGGACGGCCGTGTCCGGCCCTGTCGCCTGAAGGCGGAACTCCCAACGCGCCGAATGTGCGATCCGCGCGGGAAAATGTCACTCCCAAACGAGTCAATGATGCCGGACGAACGCCAGGATGATCCCCAGCAGGATCACGAAAAGGAACAGGACGAGCGCAACGAATCGGTTGCGGGCAACGCGCTTTTCGTAGCGCAGCGGCCGCAATCCCTGAATGCCGCCGGCGGCGAGGTAATTGACCAGCTTCGGATTGGTCGTGGACGGTCCGCGAAAATGGTTGCGGAGGCGGTGCAGGAGCGCGGGCAGATCGTACTTCCGCACCCCCAGCTCGTTGAAATGTTCCGGCGCCACGGCCGCCTCCCCACGGGCCTTCAGCCGGTCCTGGTCTACGTCTTCAAAGATCGGCTCCTCGGTGGACGGCGGCGCGGATGGCTCCGGAATGCGATGGGGAGCCGCGCCATGGGGTAACGCGGTGGAACGCAGGCGTGGATTCTCCTGGCTTTCCTGGCTCCGCTGCGTCTGCGAATCCAGCTCGCGGATCTGGGCCTCGAGCGCCGCGATCTCGGCGCTGAGCTCACGGGAGCGGTCGGAAATCGGATCGGCCTTTTTTGAAAACCACGCCATGCCAATTGCGAACGTTTGTCAAATCCCGCTTTCACCGGCGGCGGAGTGTGCCTCGAATGAACCGGTCCATTGGACGCGTGCGGCAAACCCGTCTCGGTTCATACACCCTTGCGGCCTAACGGCGGACGAACAGGGCCAGCACCGCGCCCACCGCCAACAACACCGCCAGGGCCACCGGCCAGGTCAATGCCAGGCCGAGTTTGCACCACTGGCCGAAACTGCGGCTGCCAAACGGCGCCGCCTGCGCGGATGCAGTCTCCAGCCCGCCGCCCTCGTCGCCGGGTGTCCTTCCGCCGGCGAGCAGGGGAAATTTCAACCGCGCCGAGTTCCACTCCATCCGCGCGTTCTCGATGGTGGTCAGCGCGCGGGTCAATTCGACGTTGAAATTGTCCTTCGTCCAGGTGGTTTCGTGGATGGCCTGCATTTTCGAGAGCGCGTCCCGCAAGTCCGCGAGCGCCTTGGCCATCTGTTCGGCATCGCGGCGCGCGTTGAACTCGGCTTCCTCCAGCAGCCCCAGGCCGCGCGTCAGGCTCTCGATCAACTCCTGCCGGCCGTTCTGGAATTCCATCTGGCGGCGGCGCGTTTCCTCCAGCGTGGCCCGCTCCCGCTCCAAATCCTCCTGGGCGCGCTTCAGTTCCACCAGCTTCTGCTGGGCTTCCACCACCCTCGAATCGACCTCCTCGCGCGTGGGCGCGCGCTGGGAAAATCCACCGCCCGCGGCCACCGTCGCAGGCATCTTGCGCTCCTGAAAGTCGTTGTCCACAAAATCCGTCGGGTCGTAATCGGACATGTCACCAGCTTAGTCCCGGCTGCAAACGCTGTAAAGCGGTGTATTCGCGCGAGGGAGCGCGGCTGTGTCCGCCGAGGACCAGCCGCAGCACCGTGGAAAAGCGGGAGGCCAGGGGATAGTTCCACGGCGCAGTGACAATGTCTGGGGCGCAGCGACTGGTGCTTCGCACACAGTCGCGGTCCGGGTTTGATCCGGATTTGATCTTGTCACGTCCGTGCGGCAGACCTAAAGTGCCCGTCCTGAAAGCGAGAACCTGACATGATCGAATTGGTCCAGTTCCCATGGAGTCCCTTCTGTATTGTTCAACGCCGCATTCTCGAGTTCTCCGGTCGCCCATTCAAAATCATCGACGTTTCCAGCACCGACCGGTCGCGGGTCTGGCAATGGACCCGGCAGCGTTACTACGGCGTGCCGATCCTCAGGGACGGCAAAACGGTGGTGTTCGAGGTCGGCGAGGAATCCCAGGTCATCGCCAAATACCTCGACGCGAAGCTCCGGCTGGGGCTGTTTCCGCGCGAACTCGAAGGAGTCCAATCCGTCCTCTGGCGCCACATCGAGAATGAGATCGAAGGGGATGGTTTCAGGCTGAATGATATTTACTGGAAGGAAGTGGTGCCGAAATCGGAGCAGGTGGGGTTTCTGCGGCACAAAGAACGCAAGTTCGGGCGCGGCTGCATCGACCAGTGGAGGGCGGGGCAAAAGGGCCTGCTCAAACAACTGGCCGGCCGGCTGATCCCGTTTGAGGAGATGGTCATGTATCACCCGTTTCTCCTCGGGAACGAGCCCCGCTTTGTGGACTTCGACCTGTACGGCATGCTCGGAAATTTCCTTTACTCCGGCCATTACCGGCTCCCGCCGGCGCACAATCATCTCAAGGCCTGGCAGGATCGGATGACCCGATTGAAAGCGGAGACTGCCTCGTGAAGAACTACATTCTCGACACCAACGTCCTCCTCCACGACCCGAATTCCTTGCTCAGTTTCGAGGAGAACAACGTGCTGATTCCCATTGAGGTCATCGAGGAAATCGACCGTTTCAAACGGGAATCCTCCGAGCTGGGCCAGAACGCGCGCGGGGTTTCTCGCATGCTGGACTCGTTTCGCGGCGAGGGGCGCCTGAGTGAAGGCGTGAAGCTGCCCACGGGCGGCAGGCTCAAAATCGTGTTTCAAAAAAACGGAAACGGCCAGGCCCATGGCGATGGCGGCTTCAACGCCAACACGGTGGACAACCGGATTCTTTCGCTGGCGGCGGGCATCCAGAAGGCCCAGCCGAGGAACCCGACCATCCTGGTGAGCAAAGACATCAATTTGCGAATCAAGGCCGACGCCCTCGGTTTGCAGGCCGAGGATTACGAGACCGACCGGGTGTTCATCAAGGACCTCTACACCGGCATGATCGAGAGGCCGGTCAGCCCGCAGCAACTGGCGTCGTTCCGGGCGAACGGCGAATGGGAGCTGGACGCCGGACGGAAATATTTTCCCAACGAATACTGCACGCTGATCGATGAGACCAACCCCAAGCGCACCGCGCTGGCCAAGGTGGATCCGAAGGGCACGAAACTCGTGCCGATCATGGACAGCCGCGAAGGCGTGTGGGGGATCAAACCGCGCAACCGCGAGCAGCACTTCGCCTTCGACGCGCTGCTTGACGATCGGGTGAAGCTGGTCACCCTCATGGGCAAGGCGGGCACGGGCAAGACCCTGCTGGCCATGGCCGCGGGGCTGAAACGCACCGTGCATGACCGCGAATTCCGCCGGCTCGTCGTCGCCCGCCCGACCATCTCCATGGGCAAGGAACTCGGCTTCCTGCCCGGCTCGCTCGAAGAGAAACTGGCGCCGTGGATGCAGCCCATCCATGACGCGCTCGAGTTGTTGAGCGACCTCAACATGGGCCAGGAACACCGTCGCTGCGGCGACCTGATGCGGTCCGGCAGCATCGTGGTCGAGGCCTTGAGCTACATCCGCGGACGCAGTATCGCCAACCAGTTCATGATCATCGACGAGACCCAAAATCTCACGCCGCTCGAAGCCAAGACCATCATCACTCGCGTCGGCAGCGGCACGAAGGTCGTGTTCACCGGCGACCCCTACCAGATCGACAATCCCTACGTGGATTCCTCGTCCAACGGGTTCAATTACGTCGTCAGCCGGTTTCGCGCGGAAGCCATCGCGGCGCACATCGAACTGCAAAAAGGCGAACGTTCGGAACTCGCGGAGCTGGCGGCGAATATTCTGTAACGGGCGGAAGCTCGAAACGGGAGAGGCGAGCCGGAATCAGGAGACGAATTTCTTCGCCACCAGGGTGGCGTTGTGGCCGCCGAAGCCGAACGAGTTGTTCACGATCGCGTTGACCTTCAGCGGCCGCGCCGTGTTCGGCACATAATCCAAATCGCATGCCGGATCGGGAAATTCGTAATTGATCGTCGGCGGCACGACGTCGGCCTGGATGGCTTTGGTGCAAATGACCATCTCCACCGCGCCCGCCGCGCCGAGCATGTGGCCGGTCGCGCCCTTGGTGGAACTGACGGCGAGCGTGCGGGCGCTCCCGCCAAACACGGTCTTGATCGCCTCGGTCTCGGCGATGTCGCCCTGCTGAGTGGAGGTGCCGTGGGCGTTGATGTAGGAGATGTCCCCCGGATTCAGCGAGGCGTTGCGCAAGGCCATTTTCATGCACCGCGCGGCGCCTTCGCCGCCGGGTGACGGCGCGGTCAGGTGATGGGCGTCCGCTGTGTTGCCGTAACCGACCAGTTCCGCGTAAATCCGCGCGCCGCGGGCTTTGGCGTATCCGAGTTCCTCGAGCACCAGCACACCCGCCCCTTCGCCCATCACAAAACCGTCGCGCTCCCTGTCGAATGGCCGCGAGGCCCGCTGCGGGTCGTCATTGCGTGTGCTCATCGCTTTCATCGCGCAAAAGCCGCCGATGCCGATCGGGACGATCGTGGCCTCGGCGCCGCCGGCCAGCATGGCCTGGGCATCGCCCATCTTGATCGTCCGCCAGGCTTCGCCGATGGCGTGGTTGGCCGTGGCGCAGGCGGAGCAGGTGGCGAAATTCGGGCCGCGCAGGCCGTAATACATCGAAACCATTCCCGACGCCATGTTCGAGATGAGCATCGGGATCATGAACGGAGACAACCGGCTGGGGCCGCGCTCGATCAATATCTTGAGCTGGTCGGTCGTGGTGCGGAGTCCGCCGATGCCCGATCCGAGGAACACGCCAATTTCGTCCCGATCCGCCTTCTCGAGGTCGATGCCCGAGTCCTTCAGCGCCTGCCAGCCCGCCACAATCCCGAACTGCGAGTAACGGTCCGTGCGGCGGGCTTCCTTGGGCGACGGGAATGCGGGGCTGGGATCGAAGTTCTTGACCTCGGCGGCGATGCGGGTATCGAAGGCGGAGGGGTCAAACGCGGTGATGGTTCCCACGCCGCACTGGCCTTCGAGAAGGTTTTTCCAAAAGACCTCGACCTCGTTGCCGAGCGGGGTCACCACCCCGAGCCCGGTGATAACCACCCGGCGGTCTGTCCAGTTGGTGGGCATAAATTAAAAAGGCAGCCCAACCCGACGCCAGTCCTGGCTGCCTCGCAAGCGTTCAACGAACCATTACTTTTGCTGGAGGTCTTCGATGTACTTGATGACGTCGCCCACGCTCTGAAGTTTCTCGGCCTGTTCGTCCGGGATTTCATTTCCGAATTCTTCCTCGAGCGCCATGACCAATTCAACTGTGTCGAGCGAATCAGCCCCGAGATCCTCGATGAACTTGGCGTCCGGTGTGACCTGATCCGCATTGACGCCCAACTGCTCGACGATGATGTCTTTGACTCGTTGTTCAATTGTTTTTTCAGCCATGATTTTCTCCGGTTCTTCGATTCGTTTTGCAGTGTGTCTAAGCCACCCTCAAGAGGGCGTCAAGTCCCGAATCGCGTTTTTTTTCGTTTCGTCCGCAGCGCCGCCGCCCGGATCGCCGCCGCCTGCCCCCTGGCTCCGCAAATTCCTGATCCGGACCCGACAGCGCCGTCACATCACCATCCCGCCATCCACCGTGAGCACCTGTCCGGTGATGTACCGCGACCCCGGGCCGGCCAGAAACAGGACGGCATTCGCGATGTCCTCCGGTTGGCCGAAGCTGTTCAACGGAATTCTCCCCAGCAGCTCCTTCCGCAGGTCTTCCCCCAAGGCAGAGGTCATGTCCGTTTCGATGAATCCCGGCGCGACGGCATTGACGGTGATCCCGCGCGATGCCACCTCCCGCGCCACAGATTGCGTAAACCCGATCAGGCCCGCCTTGCTCGCCGCATAGTTGCATTGGCCGGCGTTGCCGATCAGGCCGATGACGGATGATATATTGATGATCCGTCCGGACCGCTGCTTGATCATGGCGCGGCAGAATGCCTTGGTGACCAGGAACGCCCCCTTCAGATTCGTGTCCAGCACCGCGTCCCAATCCCCGTCGCTCATCCGCATGAGCAGGCCGTCCCGGGTCACGCCGGCGTTGTTCACCAAAATGTCCACCTTGCCGCACTCCGCCAGGATCTTTTCCGCGGCGGCGGCGACGGCGACGGCGTCCGCCACATCCAGGGCGTGCATCCACGACTTTCGCCCCAGCGCGCGAACCTCGGCGGCCACTTTCTCGGAATTAGCAGCCGTTCGCGAGACGCAAACCACGTCCGCGCCTTCGGCGGCGAATTTCAAGGCGATGGCGCGTCCGATTCCCCGGCCCGCGCCGGTGACCACGGCGATCTGGCTGGCAAGTTGATTCATGCGTGCTCCGTGATACGGGATGCGGGATGCCCGATCAAGTCTCCAATGCCGCGGCCGTGTCCGCCAGACTTGCCGCATCCGCCACATTCAGCGTCTGCGCGCCCCTGTCGATCCGCTTTAGGAAACCGCTGAGCGCGGTCCCGGGGCCCAACTCGATGAATCGCGTAAACCCCTGCGCCAGCAGGTATCGCATCGATTCCTCCCAGCGGACCGGCGAGGTGACCTGCTCCACCAGCCTCGAAGGGATCCCGGCCGCCGCGCCGTGGGGGCGGGCGGTGACGTTGGAAATGACCGGAATCGCCGGCGAAGAAATCTTCACCCCGGCCAGTTCGGCCGCCAGCTTCGGCCCGGCGCCGGCCATCAGCGGAGAATGATACGCGCCGGCGACCGGCAGGGGCACCGCCCGCTTCGCTCCTTTGGCCTTGGCCATTTCGACGGCGTTCGCGATCTTGCCGGCTTCGCCTGAAATCACGATCTGCCCCGGGCAATTCAGGTTCGCAAGCGCCACCCCCGCCCGGGCACAAACCTCGCGCGTGAGATCCTCCCCAAGACCGAGGATCGCCGCCATGCCGCCGCGCGTCGCATCGCAGGCTTCCTGCATGAACCGGCCCCGCTGCCGCACCATGCGCAGGCCATCCTCGAAACCGATCGCGCCCGCCGCGGTCAACGCGGTGAATTCACCCAGCGACAGGCCGGCTGCGGACTCGAACTGCAATGACGGAACACGTTCCTTCAGCAGTTGGAAGCAGACCCAGCTCACCAGAAAAATGCCCGGCTGCGCGTTTTCAGTCCGGGTCAGTTCCGGTTCCGGGCCGTTGAAACAAATCGACGCCAGCGGATAGCCAACCGCGGCATTGGACCGGTCGAACCAGGTCCTGGCGGTTGGAAATTGCTCCGCCAGATCTTTTCCCATGCCGACGCCTTGCGCGCCCTGTCCGGCGAACAGCAATGCGGTTTTGCTCATGAGGCCGCAAACTAAACACCAATCCGGGCCGCAGAGAAAGAACAGAATTCTCCATTCATCTTTCCCCTTGCCAGCGGGCGCGCCGCGGACACAATCGCGCGCATGTTTTCACACATCGTCATTTTCTGGACCGACCCGGCCAACCCGCAGGCCGCCGATGAATTGATCGCAGGCGCGGATCATTATCTGAAATCCATTCCCGGCGTGCTCCATTTTCACGTCGGCAAAATGGCGCCCAGCCATCGCCCCGCGGTGGAGCAAAGTTATCAGGTGGCGCTGAATCTTGCTTTCCCCGACAAACAAATGCAGGACGATTATCAGGTCCATCCCCGGCACGTGGAATTTGTGGAAAAAGTCTTCAAGCGCGTCTGCCGGAAGGTGGTGGTGTACGACTTCGAATGACTCGGCTGCGCCCGCTTCTAACGCATGGCGCGCTGGAAGGTTCCAAGGCGTCCGGGTTTTCCACACTGGCTGCCCCAGACCCGCAGCAGGGTTTGGCCGCCGAGCCCGCGAGTCGGAAATCTCGAAGCACCCTCGCATGCTTGTTGATCCGGGGTTCGCGCGGACAGGCTGTCTGCGCCCCGCTCACGCCCTGGGATGGAATTTCCGGTGCACGTCCCTCAGCCGGTTACCGGTGACGTGGGTGTAAATTTCCGTCGTGCCGATGCTCGCGTGCCCGAGCAATTCCTGGATCACGCGCAGGTCGGCGCCATGTTCCAGCAGGTGGGTGGCGAAACTGTGCCGCAGCATGTGCGGTGTGATGTTGCGCGCCACCCCGGCCCGGCGGGCCCGCTGCTTGATCCGCAACCAGAGCGTCACCGCCGCGAACAGGGTGCCGCGATTCGTGAGAAAAACATTCGCGGTCGAACGCGGCGTCACCAGCTTCGGCCGTCCGACCTCGATGTACCGGTTCAGCGCCTGCACGGCCTTCCTGCCGACCGGCACCACACGCTCCTTGTTGCCTTTTCCGACCACGTTGATGAACCCGGCGTCCAGGTGGAGTTGCTCCAGGCGCGCGTTGCGCAGTTCGGCCAGGCGCAAGCCGCAGGCGTAGGCCAGTTCGAGAACGGCTTGATCGCAAAGGTTTTGCGGCGTCTCCGGCCTCTCCGGCTCGAGCAGCATCCCGATTTCCCGATCCGTCAGCGCCTTGGGCAGGCGTTTCCAGCGCCGCGGCAACGACAGGTTCTCCGCGACGTTCACCGGCAGCAGCTTCTCGCTTTCGGCAAAGCGATAAAACGCGCGCAGCGCGGCGATCTCCAGATAAACACTCTCGCTGCTGAGCCGGCGCCGCGATTCCTCCGGTTGATTGGCCGGCACCCGCTCCCGTTCGTCCTGCAGGAAGGACATGAGATGCCGGAGCTCGACCGCCCTCCAGTCCGTCAACTTCCGCTCCGCCGCCCAAACGACGAATTTGTTCAACAACGCGGCGTAGGTTTTTTGCGTGTGCTCGGACTGCCCGCGCTCGTGGCGAAGGTATTGCAGGAACTCTTCAACGAGAGTTTGCATCCACGACCTTCGTTGCCTGGCTTTTCATCCCGTTGCGGCAATGTCAAAGTTTTCTGCCGGTCAGCCGCTCGTAAGCCTCCAGATACTTCGCGCTCGTCTTGGCAACCACGTCAGCCGGCAACATCGGCCCCGGCGGAGTCTTGTTCCAATTCAGCGTTTCGAGGTAATCCCGGACGAACTGCTTGTCGAAACTCGGCTGGCCTTGCCCGGGTCGATACTGGTCCGCGAGCCAGAAACGCGAGGAATCCGGCGTCAGCACCTCGTCGATCAGGATCAGTTTCCCGTCGCTCTCCCCAAACTCAAACTTGGTGTCGGCGATGAGGATACCGCGCTGGCGGGCGTAATCGCGCCCCGCCTTGTAAATCTTCAGGCTCAGGTCCCTCGCCTGCAACGCGAGATCCGCGCCGACGATTCCGGCCGCCTGCTCGAACGAAATGTTTTCGTCATGCCCGGCTTCGGCCTTGGTGGACGGCGTGAAGATCGGTTCGGGCAATTCCGCGGATTCCGTCAACCCGGAGGGCAATGGGATGCCGCAGACCGTCCGGGATTTCCTGTATTCCTTCCACCCGGAACCGGACAGGTAACCGCGCACAATGCACTCGATGGCGAGCGGTTTCGCCTTTTTCACGATCATGTAGCGGCGGGAAAGCTTGCCGGCAAAGGACTGGAGGTATTTCGGCAGCGGATCGTTCGCACCCGCCAGCAGATGATTCTCCACCAGCGACGCGAATCGGTCGAACCAGAAAAAGGAAATTTGCGTGAGCACCTCGCCCTTGCGCGGAATGCCGTTGGGCATGATGACATCGAAGGCGGAGATGCGATCGCTGGCGACGAGCAGCAGACGGTCCCCCAGGTCGAACATTTCGCGCACTTTTCCGCTCTTGAGCTTCCGGATGCCGGGCAGGTCAAGTTGGAGAACGGTCTCGTCAGGCATGGCGATGAATATGGCGCGCCGGCGGCGACGTGCCAAGCGCCAACTGCCGGGCCACCCTTTCCAACCTCGACCCTCGACAGGCGCGACCGTGTTTTGTTAGGTTGCGCGGGTGAATTTCCTGGTAACCGGCGGCGCAGGGTTTATTGGATCGCACGTTTGCGAGCAATTGCTTCGCTCGGGGCACGCCGTCTGGGCCTTTGACGATCTGAATCCCTTTTACGACCCGGAACTCAAACGCCGCAATATTCGCGAGGTCCAGGCGCTGGCCCGGCCCTTCGAATTCGTCCACGGCGACATCACCGACCGCACCGAAGTGGCTGAGGTGTTGGGGAGAGTGAAATTCGACCAGGTCATTCACCTGGCGGCGCGGGCGGGAGTCAGGCCAAGCCTGGAACAACCCGCGCTGTATATGCGCGTCAACGTGGAAGGCACCGCAAACGTTCTCGAAGCCGCCCGGCTCGCGGGTGTCAAAAAAATAATCATGGCCTCCACCTCCTCGGTTTACGGGATCAACCCCAAAGTGCCGTTCTCCGAGTCGGATCCCGTTGCTTCGACCATCTCTCCCTACTCAGCCAGCAAGCTTGCCTGCGAAGCATTGGGCCATGTTTATCATCATCTCTACGGAATGGACGTCGTGATGCTGCGGTTCTTCACGGTTTACGGCCAGCGCCAACGGCCCGACCTCGGGATCTACAAATTTGCCCGGCTCATCAGCGCGGGCAAGGCCATCCCGGTTTTCGGGGATGGCACATCGTCGCGGGACTACACGTTCATCAGCGACATTCTCGACGGCATAATGGCTTGCACTCGGATGGAATTCGGCTATGAAATCTTCAACCTGGGCGAGTCACAGATCGTCACCCTGAACCACATGATTGAATTGCTCGAACGAGCCCTTGGCGCCAATGCCGTCATTGACCGGCAGCCAATGCAGCCGGGAGACGTGCCGGTCACCTGCGCGGACATCTCCAAGGCGCGCGCCCGGCTGGGTTACAATCCACGGGTCAAAATCGAGCAGGGGATTCCCCTCTTTGTGGACTGGCTCAAGAAGAATCCCGCCTAGCATTTATGCAAAAGATTCCGAAGTTCACACGGCCCACATTCGGCGAGGCGCACAATGCGTGGAAAGCCGCCCTGTCTCAACGCGGTCTGCCCGCGGATCTGATCTGGATTTTTGACGAGAATCTGTGCTATGAAGGGGACCCCGCCGCCCGGGGAAAACTTAAGCTCGGATTCCAAACCCGCTTCGCTCCGCCCCCGCCGGACGCGGAGCACATCGCTTACGATCACTTCGCCGGATTTGAAGCGCCCATCGTTTTTTACCGGATCGGGTCGTGCAGGGGAAAGTCCGTCTGCCTGTTGCTGTGCGACGAATGGTTTCACTCCAAGGGTGAAAACGAGGGATTCCACCGGCGGGATGACTGGCTCATTTCGTTCCGGCCGGGCGGAGCGGAGCCGGTGGAGGAAATCACCGACCCGCAACGCTGGAAGCAACGCATCGTGCGCGACAGGCCCCTGCAGGACCTCGATTTCTGCATGAGCCTGCGGGCCGTTCACGAGATGCTGGCCCACGGCCGCGTGCTCACCGCCTACGAGCACTACGCCTTGAGATTGTTCAACGCCTGGCACTGCCTGCTCGCCCGGACGGATTGAGCCGGGGGCCGGAAGTCCGCCACCCGCCTGCGCCCATCGGACCGCGGCTGTGGTTGAAGACCCCAGCCGCAGCGAGCCAGGCCATTTCACACCCGGAACAAGTTCCCGGTCGGAACGCCGGATGAATCCGTTCCGGGGATGGTGTCAAGTCGCTTGCCCGTTGCAGCTGATGCTTCGCATATAGCCGGGCTCCTGGCCCTCACCTCCAATCGCCTCGGCCTCGGGGCTTCCGCTTGCTCCGACCGGCGCGCCTTGGCACACTGCGGCTGCATGCGTGAGAAGTGGCGTGTTTGGACTGAAACGCTCGAAACCTTCGCCCTGGAGGTTATTTTCGGAGAACGACGCGGAACGAGAGCCGCGTTGATGCGGGGTTTCCTGTACACCTGCTCCAGGATCTTCCAGGTGGCCATCAAGGCGCGCCGGTTCCTCTACAACGCCCGCATCCTTCGCGATTCGACGCTCGGCGTGCAGGTCATCGCCATCGGCAATCTCACCGTCGGTGGCACCGGAAAAACACCGGTGGTGGAAAAATTCGCCCGTGAATTGAGCGATCAGGGGCGGAATGTCGCGATCCTTTCCCGCGGTTACCGGTCCAAACCGCCGCCGGTGCATGAGTGGTTGCTGAACAAAATCCTGTTTCGCGAGGACACGACGCCCCCGCGCGTTGTCTCCGACGGCCGATCGCTCCTGCTCGATTCCGAAACTGCCGGGGACGAGCCGTACATGCTGGCGTCGAACCTGAAGGACGTGGTCGTGCTGGTGGACAAGGACCGTGTGAAGAGCGGGCGTTACGCCATCGAAAAATTCGGCTGCGATACGCTGTTGCTGGATGACGGGTTTCAATACTGGAAACTGCGCGGCCGCCGCCAGGACATCGTATTGATCGACCGCCAGCAGCCGTTCGGCAACGAGCGGCTGCTCCCGCGAGGCACCCTGCGTGAGCCGCCTTCCCATCTCGCCCGGGCCACCACCATCTTCATCACCAAGAGCAACGGAGACACCGAGGAACTCCGCCGCCGCATCGCGCAATTCAACCCCACCGCCGGCATCATCGAATGCGTCCATCACCCGCTCTATCTCGAGGACGTCTTCACCACCCAACGACTGGACCTGGATTTTCTCAAGGGACGAAAGGTCGCATCGCTGAGCGGCATCGCCCAGCCGGAGAGTTTCGAGCAGGGCTTGGTGAAGCTTGGAGCCGAGCTCGTCTATACCAAGCGCTTCGCCGACCACCACCGTTTCACCCAGCAGGAAATCCTCAACGCGATCAACCGCAGCAAAAAACGGCAGGCGGAGACCATCATCACCACGCAAAAGGACGCCGTGCGCTTCCCGAAATTGGACCGCCGCGACCTGCCCATTTACTTCATGCGCGTCGAGATCAAAATCGTGAGCGGCGCAAATGACTTCCAGGATTGCGTCCGTCGGATCTGTTTTCGGTGACATGGACACGCTCCTTTACATCGTCGCCCGGGCCCTGGTCGCCTTCGTGCAGGCGTTGCCCCTGTCGTGGGTCGCGCGATTGGGACGCGGCGCCGGCGCGCTGGCCTATGCGCTCGACGCGCGCCACCGGCGCGTGGCGCTCCGCAACCTGGACATGTGCTTCGGCGATGAAAAATCGGCCGCTGAAATTCGCGCGCTGGCCAGGGAAAATTTCCGGCGCATCGGAGAGGCGTTCGCCTGCGCGGCCAAAACCGCCGGCATGACCCCCGACGAACTGAGTCCCCACGTTACATTTGTCGGAGCCGAAAAAATTCTGGCGCACAAGACGGGCAGCGGCCCCCAAAGCCGGATCGTGGCGATCGGCCATTTTGGCAACTTCGAGCTGTACGCCCGTTTCGGACAATACGTGCCGGTGTTCCAGTGTGCCACCACCTACCGCGGATTGCGGCAGCCTTCGCTCAATCGTCTGCTGCAATCGTTGCGGGCGAAATCGGGCTGCCTGTTTTTCGAGCGCCGCACCGATGGCGCCGCCCTCAAGGCCGCCATGAACAACACCGGCTTGCTGCTGGGCCTGCTGGCGGACCAGCACGGCGGGGATCGCGGCTTGCCCATCCCGTTTCTGGGCCATGTCTGTTCCACCTCCGCCGCGCCGGCCGTCTTCGCCCTGCGCTACCACTGCCCCCTCCATACCGGAGTCTGTTACCGGGTGGCGCCTGGACGCTGGCAAATCGAGGCGGGCGATGAAATCCCCACCCACGAAAATGGCCGGCCGCGATCCGTCGCCGCCATCATGCGCGACGTCAACCAGGCCTTTGAAGTCGCCCTCCGCCGCGATCCCGCGAACTGGTTCTGGGTCCACAACCGGTGGAAACCCGGGAAAGCCAGAAAACAGAAGTCCGAAACGCCCATTCCGAACACCGGCGTCGAGCAGCAGGAATCGGCGGGCGTCGAGGACGGAGGATAAGCGATGCAGCCGATCGCCGTATCAAATCCTCCCCGCCGCATCCTCGTCCGCGGCGTCAATTGGCTCGGCGATGCGGTGATGACGACGCCGGCAATGATGCGGTTGCGCGAGCGCTTTCCCGGGACGCACATCACGCTGCTCACACCCGAAAATCTCGAAGGCCTTTGGCTGCACCATGCGGCCGTCGATGAAATCATCACCCTCAAAGCCGGCGAAGGCCCTCTTTCAACCGGCCGCAGGCTCCGCGCCGGCGATTTCGACCTCGCCCTGGTCTTCCCGAATTCGCCGCGCTCGGCCATCGAAGCCTGGCTGGCCCGGATTCCGCGGCGCATCGGCTACGCCCGCCCCTGGCGAAACTGGTTCCTGACAGGACCCATTCCCACACGACCGGGACACACGCGGATGCGGAAACGGTCCGTGAATGAAATCCGCAGGCTGGCGGCCGGCGACACGCACGAGCCGGCGACTTCACCCGGCCGCGTTCCCGCGGACGCAACGATGACGTCGTCCGATCAAGGGTCTCACCAGATCCACGAATACCTGCACCTTGCGGCCGCACTCGGGGCAAACCCCGAGCCGGTGCCGCCGCGACTGTTCATCACGCCCGACGAATTAGAAGCGGCCAGAAACAAGTTCGGCATTGCCGGGATCACGAACCCGGTGTTTGGCCTTAACCCGGGCGCCGAATTTGGGCCGGCCAAGCGCTGGCCGGTCGAAAGATTCATCGCCGCCGCGCAGGAAATCCACAAGCGGACGCATTGTGTCTGGCTGATCCTCGGCGGAAAGGGCGATGCCGAAGTTGCAGGCCGAATCGAGTCGGACTTCCGGCCCCGGGCTTCCGGCCTCAAGAACCTTGCCGGGCGCACCTCGCTGCGCGAGCTTTGCGCCCTTCTCAAAATCTGCCGGGTGATGCTCACCAACGACACCGGCCCCATGCACGCTGCCGCCGCGCTCGGCACGCCCGTGGTCGCCGCTTTCGGCAGCACTGACCCCCGACTCACCGGCCCCGGCCTGCCGGGCGATTCCCGGCATCGCCTGCTCGAATCGGATGCGCCGTGTTCGCCCTGCTTTTTGCGCAAGTGCCCGATCGATTTCCGCTGCATGAACGGCATCGGCGTCGGGCGGGTGGTCGAGGCGGTCCTCGAAATACTACATCCTTAACCGTAGCGGCTGTGCTTCGCATACAGCCGCGCTCCCGACCCTCACGTCCAATCACAGTGCCGAATTCCACCTCGGCTTGCGTTTCGTCCGTGACTGCGGAATACTCACGGCGTGCCGCTGACCGTTACCCAGTTGACCGATCGCCTCATCGCCTCCTACGCCCGTTCGGGAGGGATCAATCATCTGGACGGCAAAAACCTGCCGTCCAAACAGGCCATTGCAGACATCACGGTGGATCTGCTGCGCCTCCTCTTTCCCGGGTTCTTCGACGAGAAGCTGATCCACTCCTCGGAGATCAAGGTCGAAACGGCCGCGCTGATCGACACCGTGCTCGGCAGCCTGGAAGATGAAGTTTACAAGAGCCTCGAATACCGGCCGCCCGAGGAATATTCGAAAAAGGCGGATTTGCGTCATGTCGCGCACACGCTGACGTTGGGGTTCCTGGACAGCCTGCCGCGCGTCCGCGAGTTGCTCCAGACGGACGTCGAAGCGGCCTACACCGGCGACCCGGCGGCCCTGAGCAAGGAGGAGGTCATCGTCGCCTATCCCTGCATCGAAGCCATCGCGGTCCAACGTCTCGCGCATCAGCTTTACCTCGACCATGTTCCTCTCATCCCGCGCATCATGACCGAGTGGGCCCACGCCCGTACCGGCATGGATCTGCATCCGGGTGCGCAAATCGGCACCCACTTTTTCGTGGACCATTGCACCGGCACAGTGATCGGTGAAACGAGCATTATCGGCAATCACGTCAAAATGTACCAAGGCGTCGGTCTCGTGGCGAAATCGCTCGCGGCCGGGCAGGCATTGAGGGGACTCAAGCGCCATCCCAGAATCGAGGACCGCGTGACGATCTACGCCGGGGCCACCATCATGGGCGGCGACACCGTGGTGGGCGAAGGCAGCACGATCGGGGCGAACGTCTTTCTGACGAACAGCGTTCCGGCGAACTCGCTCGTCGTTCAGGAGGACGCGAACGTGAAGGTGATGAAAAAGAAGGACCGGACGCAAAAGGGCGGCGCGGAATTCCAGATTTGACCACCTCACTTCTGAAACTCCGCAACTCATTAACTCCCACGATAACTCTTAAACTCTTAAACTCCTCAGAACCGGGTCAATTTCTCCAATTCCTTCACGCGCCGATCGATCTGCCTGCGGTTGACTCGCGTGGTCCGCGTCAGCCCGAATCCCTCGCAGCAGAACGACGCCACCACGCTCCCGAAAACCATCGCGCGGCGGAGGTTGCCGTCAATCGATCCCTTCGCCGTTGACAGATACCCCATCATCCCGCCCACGAATGAATCGCCTGCGCCGGTCGGGTCCACGACTTTAGCCAGCGGATAGGCCGGGCAGAGAAAGAAGCCGCGCGGGCCGGACAGGATCGATCCGTGCGACCCCTTTTTGACGATGACATATTTCGGTCCGAGCCGGTGAATTTTCCGGATGGCGGCGAAGACGTTGTCTTCCTTCGTCAACTGCTGCGCCTCGCTGTCGTTCAGCACGAAACCGTCGATCCGTCCGAGCAGCTTCAGCAAATCCGGCAGCGCGATGTTCAGCCACAAATCCATCGTGTCGGCCACCACGAACCGGGGCCGTTGCATCTGATTCAGAACGTGAAGCTGCAACGCGGGAGCGATGTTTGCCAGGAGCACGAACGGCGAGTTCCGATAGGCTTCCGGCAGCGTGGGGGTGAACGTCTCGAAAACGCCGAGCTCGGTCAGCAGCGTCCGGCGGTTGTTCATGTTGATCTCGTATTCGCCCGACCAATGAAACGTTTTCCCGGGCAGGATCTGCAGTCCTTCCAGATCGATCCCGTGCCGGCGGTAAAGCGCCACATAGCGCCTCGGAAAGTCGTCCCCCACTACGCCGACCAGTTCCACCGGGCCGAAGAAACTCGCGGCGACCGCCGCGTGACTGGCCGAACCTCCGAGCAGGCGCGGGTTCTCCGCCTTCGGTATCTTGATGGAATCCAGCGCCGTCGAGCCGACAATTAAAACGCCCATGTGATTGCGAGTTTCGGGTTTTGAGTTGAATCGGCGTGCAGAGTATGGAAAGATTCGTGGCCAGGCAAGCCGCGACGTTTCACACAAGCCACTTCCGGAATTCCGCGCATGCCTTCGCCACGTCCGGCGCGTCCAAAATGGCCGACACAACGCAAATCCGCCGGGCCCCCGCGGCGAGCAGCTCGTCGAGATTCAAGAGAGTGATGCCTCCGATTGCGAACCACGGAATGCCAACGTTGGCGGCCGCCCACCGTACATAGTCGAGCGTCACAGGTTTCACACCCGGCTTGGTGGGGGTGGCGTGGACCGGACCGATGGCGATATAATCCGCACCCGCGGCCATCGCGAGCCGGGCCTGATCCGGCGCATGAGTGCTCAGGCCGATTCCGGGTCGAGACTCGAAGGCTGGGAGTTGGGAGACACGCGCGAATCCGGCATCAAAAAAATCCTCCTGGCCAAGATGACAGAAGTCCGCACCGACCTCGCACGCGATCGCGAATTGATCGTTGACGACCAGGCCGGCACCGGCCGGGCGCGTAACGGGCAGAATGGCTTCGGCCATGCGCCGGATTTCATCGGGTGAGGACGTCTTCGCGCGCAATTGAATCAGGTCCGCCCCCCCATCGCAAAGCTGCCGCGCAACCAATTCGGGCGGGCGGCCATGGAGATAGGCCGTGTCCACGAATGCATACAGGCGGCATTCCGAGAGCGGTTTCATTCGCCGCAAGTTGTAGCCGCAACTTTCAAGTTGCGCAACGCGGCCCGTTCACCAGGCGCCATTGGATGTGAAGGCCAACCCCCACACCGGACCGCGGCGGTGGCGAAGCCCAGCCGCGCTCCCGCCCCTCAACGTGCTTCGCGTGCTCTGGGGGCTCCTCATTGGCGCGCCGGCTTCAAGCCAACCAAATAGCCAAAGCGCTCGCTGAACTGCCCCGGCGTCATTGAGACCACCTTCGCCAGCTCGGCAAGCTGCCGTGCGTCTTCAAAGTCCGAACGCTCCAGGCGGATCATATAATGGCACGCGCATTCATAGGCTTCCCCATCCACGTTCACCCGGCGCACCTGCATCCGGTTGGTTTGCGGGTCAATCATTTTCTCGAACTCCAACGGGACCATTTTGCCGTCCACGAAACTGATGATCGCGCCGAATTTGGCGGCCTCCGCGGAAAGCAGGAATTTGACGGCGGCATACCCGAGATCGCGCGTGTACTCGGCGTCGAACGGAATGGGGTCGGCACAGCGCAGTTCGTAGCCCAGGTCCTTGTCAATCAGCGTCACTTTCAAGCCGAGCTTTTCGAGACGGGCGGACACCAGATCCTTCATCATGCGGCCGAATTCGATTTCGGCGAGGTGCAGATGGCCGTGATCGTCGCGCTTGATGTTTCCATAGCGCTCGAGTTGGCCGCCCTGAATGGCGCTGGCCAATCCTTTCTCGCCCATGGCCTCGATCAATCCTTCCGCCAGGACGGCCACGCCGTATTCGGATCCGCTGGCGCGCCGCTTGATGATGGAGCCGACGATCATGTCGCAAATCTCCTCCACCGTCACCGGTCGTCCGCGAAATTCCTCCGGAATGATGGCGAGCGTGACCGCTGCCGCCTTGGCAATGCCCAGCGCCAGATGCCCCGCGGTGCGGCCCATGCTGATGATGAGATACCAGCGCGAGGTCGTCCGGGCGTCGGCGGCAAGATTGCGCGCCGTGTAAACACCATAATGCCGCGCGGTCTCAAAACCGAACGTCGGCGTGGACCCCGGCAATGGCAGGTCGTTGTCGATCGTCTTGGGCACATGCGCCACGCGAATGGCGCCGGCGGCTTTGCGATACACCTGGCTCGCCGAAAACCCGGTGTCGTCGCCGCCGATGGTCACGAGCGCGGTGACGCCCAGCTTCTTCAACCCCTCCAGCACGTTCTGCATGCTCGACTCGGATTTGGTGGGGTTCGTCCGCGACGTCCCCAGAATCGAGCCGCCGCGAAGGTGGATTCCGGTGACTTCGTCGATGGTCAGGTTCATGACGTGATCCGTATTGCCCTGGGCGAGCCACTTGAATCCGTCGCGGAAGCCGACCACCTGGAATCCCTGGTTGATGCCTTCGATGGTGGCGGCGCTGATGACGCCGTTGATGCCCGGGGCGGGTCCGCCGCCCACCAGAATTGCGAGTTTTCCTCTCTTGCTTCGGTTTGCCATATCGTTTTTCGGTTAAAATTGAGTGTCCGAGCCCATTATTGCGCAGTCCGCGGTTCACGTGCGATCACAGTCTGGCGTGGAGATCCAAAGCCGTCAAAGAGCATTAATGCACGTTTTTTGCCACGCGTTTTGGCAATCCCTGCTTGCCGAGCCGTCCGTTGCCGGTCGCGCGGGAGAAAAGCGGATTCAATTCATCTAAACCACAGAGGCACGGAGGCACAGAGGAAGACTGCCCAATGCAAGTTGGTCTCCGCGTCTCCGCGTCTCTCTGGTTGGTTTAGAGCGGCTCCGTCGCGCAGGAAGACACGCGAATAAGGTCGCCGTCTTCGATGTTAGATTTAAACCTTCCCACTCGCAATCTGCAGTTCCCGGTCCGGCGCGGCAAGCGGGAAACCGTTCACTTTTCAATTGCCAACGTGGCTGGGAAGCGACACAACATTCCTGTCTGGAGAAGGTGAGGTCCTTATGAGAAACGTATATGTTTCACTCGTGTTCGGCGTCGTGGCTGCGCTCCTTTTCGTTCCGGGCTGCTCAACATCCCGAACACGCGAACCTGTCTTCGAGGGCAAACGGCTGGGCGTCTGGTTGGTCGAACTGAATCAGCCGCTAAAGGATAATGGATCACTCAGCCAGTTGGCGGCTCAGAACGCCATGTGGACAAACGTGGTGCAAGCTGTCGGGACAAACGGTCTGCCTCTTTATGTGGGATGGATCCAGAATTCAACCGACATTCCGCGCAGGTACGGGTCGGAATTGGCTATCGAGATTCTCGGGCCTGCCGCCCAGCCGGCCATACCGGCCCTGGCAGGCCTCCTGAGGAATGATCAAACAGCCCCCATTGCCGCAGAGTGTCTGCTGGCCACGGGACCGGCAGCAATCCCCGCCCTGACCGAGGCTGCTGCGACAATGACGAATCGCGGCCGGTCGGATGCGATTTCAATTCTGGGGGAGTTTGGTCCGGCTGCCGGATCAGCCGCTCCAGTTCTGATTCAGATCATCAAGAACGAGCCAATGTGGGCGTGGCCAGCCATGCAAACGTTGGTGGAGATCGAAACAAATGCGGCGGTCCTTCTCCCGTTGTTTGGCCAGCATGTGGCGGACACCAATAATGCAGCAGGAGCTGCCTACGCACTGGGGCGATTGGGGAACGCCGGGGTGCCAATGCTACTCCTGTCGCTGACGAACGAACCGCGGAACATTCGCTGTTTCGCTGGCGGGGCCTTGGATCCTGATTTTCAGAAATATTCCACCGACAAACAAGATGTCGATCCAGTACGGTTCCGGCGCTTGCGTTGCATCTTTAATCTAAAAGTTATGACTGCAGCATGGCGGTGCCATTCGGTTGGCGATTATGTTGCGGCAGCGCAGACGGCGGGGCGATATACCAATAGTGCCGACGCGACGATCCGTGCGGCAGCCATCGAGGCATTCAATTATCTGCGGCCCTTTGCGGAAACAAACGTGCCGCGGATGAAAATAGATGAGCACCCCTTCTTAAGGCCTGCGCCGAAAACTCTGGATGGACGGTGAACTGCTTATCTCACCTGTGGCGCACGAAGACTCATTGAAGAAAATGGGAATCATCACGGACCGCATCGTAAACGTTGGCGGCTTTGCTGAGCCGCAACGAGAATTCCTTGAATTCCACCGCACCAAGGTGTTCTTGAAAAGTGAGTCCAACGGATGAACCCGTTCCAAAATACGTGGTTCGACGCCACCCTGGCTCTCAATTCCGTGTTTGCGTCCGCGCAAATAAGAAAGGTGCTTATTTTCGATTTTAGGCTTTCGTGAGAATAGCAAAGTGTGGCGTCACCGCAAACGTGGCGGTGCGGTTGGCGAGCTGCGTGAGCCGCACATCTTTACAGGCCCAAACCAGTAAGAGCGTTTTAGTGCGGTTCATTTATTGAACAAGACTACTGGGATTTTACTGCAGTGTGAGCCGCCCTGCGGTTGGCTCCATTTAGTGGAGCGCACGGATTGCGCATTTGCCAGAGTCCCGCGCAACAATATCGACAGAAACGACGACGAGAACGAAAACATCACGGCCGTCGGCATCATGATGGATGGGCCGGCGCGCCTGAGGGTATGGCTGGCTCGGAATTCGGGTGTGGGAACAAGTGGTAGACGGCGAGGCGCAGGGTGACCCACCAGAGATAGATGACGCTCGGGTCGAAAAACTGGGGCCGCCAGAGCAGACCGTGAGCCAGGGAATTCCTGAGGTTGGATCCGTAACGACGAATGAGCAGGCCTTCCAGCTCGAAGACCTGGTCCTGCCCGAGCAATTGCAGGAGGTTTTCGCGGCGGATGCCAAACAGCTTGTTGAGGTCCATCAGTTCCTGGACGCCCTCGTCGAAAGTAGTAACGTCAACACCGCGCTCTTCCAGATGGAAGCGGAGGGCATGCTCAAACTGGGGGATCAACAGGTGGGCGGCGACCAGGAAGTCCCCGTTCAAGCCTTCGTAAAGTCCACGAGCGAAGAAGTACTCCCGGCCAGGCGGGATGAAAGGACTGTCAACAAGCATACGATAGAAGTCGTGGAGGCTTGGGTTATGCTCGGACAGAAGTTGTAACCGGGCCGGCTCGATGTAACCGCTGACGACAACCTTTTCCGCCTCGACGGCCATGCGGAACATTTCGGCGCGGATGGCGTGCTCGCGCACTTTTGGGTCGTCGTCGACGGGACTGCCGCGCTTGGCGATGAGGCGGCCATCCCAGTCAATCAGGTTCTGGCTAACGAGGGCGAAAAACGGGTCTTTACACCGCATGAGGACGGCCTCGTGGAGGCTCTTCTCTTCCATTGGCGGGAGCACTCCTGCCAGGCGCCGGATCGCCTCCGCGAATGCCTTGCCGGAGACATGCTTTGCGGCCTGGGTTGGGTCAATCCCATTGCCTATTGGGTAGGTGATGGTTTGCATCTCCGCCATGCCCTGACGTTGATACTCGCCCATGAGACGCTTGAGAGCTTCGATTCGAGGCGACTTGGGAGAGACCTCACGATACGCGGTGATTGCCTTAGCCACCCAGTGGGCCTTTCCCATGAACGTCGGGCTGGCGTTTGCGTCGTGCAAATAAGTTTCAGCGCGAGTTTCCTCGGTCTTAACAGCTTGATCTGGCCGACCGGCCTTCTTTTCCCAGTTTGCCTTGAGGAGGAGATAGTGGCGCAAGTGGTTCCATTCCTTCTCTGCTTCAGCGCGATTGGCGCACCTTGCGGCAATCTGGATGAGCGTTGCGGCATCACCCTCGATCTCATTTTGGTAGCTGGCCAGGAGGGAACCAAGTTCCAGGTGCGGTGCGTCGGTCATGTGGAGGGCGAAGACCTGGTCAAGGGCTGCTTTCACCGTATCGACCAGCCTGTGGCTCGTCATTTTGGCTAGCTGGAGTGCACGCGTCAGACGGAGAGCGGCAGCATCCCAGCGCTGACAGAACTGCATCTGGGTCTCGCCGGGAACAGCCTGGTAGAGGGTGGCGGCGGAAGCCAGATAGGCTTCGATGGCTGGGGCAACGAGCGCGAAATGACGTCTTTGCTGGGTGCTCCAGCAAAGGTCGGCCAGACGGGCTTTGAATTCAGGGTTGGCCGCTTCCAGTGCGAGTTCCGCGAAGATGGCCAAAAGTGGCTCGCCGAAGTCCTCTGGCCCAGGAAGAGGAAATCCGGGCATCGGATGGAGGCCGTGGAACGGCTGACGCGGATTGTCGAGCCGCAACTGAAGCGCCGCGAGCCATTGGAGCGCGCGCGCAGCGCGAGCAAGTTCCGAGCGGCCTCCTTCCTCCAATTCCTTGGCCTTGTCGCGGAACAGGTCCTGGTATGCGCCGCAGGTCTTCCTCGCGGATCTTGCGATGAGTGACGGCCACGCAAGTTCATCGAGCATCGCCTTGCTCAGACCGTCGAAGGGATTGGGAGCGAGGACACTCATTTCACGTTTCGCGCCTCCCCTTCACGAGTTTCGTTTTCTCCCAAGCAAGGGCCAAGGGCGGCGGTGCCGGCGGTGGGCGTGGCGGTGGCTGGCGCGGACGGGAACTCGACCTGCGACAGCGTCAGCACGATGATCGTCATCACCAGCAGCACCATCAGCATTGTTGGCACGGGCAGCATCATCATGTGGGTCTGATTTGGCCAAGTTGAATGGCGCGATACCAATAATAGTAGGCCTCGTCGTTGGCCGCTCTCACGCCGTCGATCCACGCGAGCGGTGTGCCGTTGAGCGTGGCGGCACGCAACGAGTCCAGTTGTTCGGCGCTGCGGATGTAACGCGCGGAGGCAAAATCAAACGGCACGCCTGCGCGCAAGTATGCCGCCAAAACTGCAGCCTTGGCCGCCAGCTTCCGGCGGGCTTGAATGTCTGCCAAATAGGCCGGCGTGGTCAGGTGGCCGCGCATTTTATCGAGGCCATCGTGGGCAGCGGCGCGTCGGGATAGTTCGCAAGGATTGATGGTTTCGTGCAGGTCTGGAGTTTAGGTTGGGCGCGGCACCGACGACGGTGCCGGGATCGCTCGGGATGGAAGCGCGCCGCATTACCATGGACCTCGGGGATACTCTTTACGCGAAGATGCACCGCGGTGCAGCAAAAAAGCGCGGGTTTGTCGTCCTTTGGGTGCGTGAGTGCTGGCATCGGGTCTGCTCCCGCATTAGGTTCGATTTGGCTGGTTTTGATGGCCGTGAACAGTAAGATGAATGCTGCATCTCTAAAATGAACGCCCCGCTCGTCCAGGAAATCGCGTATTACCTGCTGAGTCGCGCCTCTCGGGATCGTGTGGGTTTAGGTACCACCAAGCTCGTCAAACTTTTTTACCTCATCGATCATGAGTTCTATCGGTGGCATCGTCGCACGCTGACAGATGCAACGTGGGTGTTCTATCATTACGGGCCTTACTGCGAGGACTTGGTCCAGACAGCGCAGGCTGCAGACGGCATTGAACCGGAGCCGGTATTCGAATTTAGTGAAGGAAAGTTCTATCGAGGATATCGTGTTACGAAGGGATTCCTTGATGCGTCAGGCCGCTGGCCGGCGCCGATCCGGGGAATCGTCGAATCTGTTTACCAGCGATGGGCACCGGCAACGCTTCCTTTGCTCTTGGACCATGTCTATTTCGAAACTCAACCTATGTTGAGTGCGACGAGATTTCAGCCACTGGATTTCAGCGTGATTCCGGATCCAAAGCAGCCTGTGGATGCGGTCCGGGATTTCTCCGCGGTTATCTCCAAGGACAAGGGGGAGGCACTGCGCCGGCGGTTGCAGGCTCGCAAGGGCGGCTATCGTCCAAGCCAGCCGGTGCGAGTGAGTCTTGACGCTGCCAGCGAGTCCGCGTTGCTGGCTATGGGTGAGGAAGACTAGGCCTGCCTGTGGAAGGGATTCTTTCCAAGTACTTCGAAACACTTGGGCCTGATGAGCCTCTGTTCTCGCGTGGGACTATCGCCTGGGCGCCCAGCGCGTTCTTGCTGGAGGAGTTTCAGGAAATCCAGTTCTCAAACCCGAATCCGGCGGTGGATTTCGGAAAGGGGTTCATCACGCTGCACAAACGAACGGCTGCGGACTGCCACAATCCAAAGGCTGCACTTTTCAGCCACTTGCCGATTCATGCGATTCAGTTGAGGGCGAATGAGCTTTGGGGTGCTCTCAAGTTCAAAATGCGGAAAGTGGTCATCGTGTCGGTCGGCACTGAGTTGGCGGGGTTGGGTGATCGCGCCACCAGGAAGATCTCGGCCCGGTTCCCAGACTGTTTTCTTTGCGCTCCAATCTATACTCTGCGGAGCGAAGAAGAACCGGCCAAGTATCCGGCATCCTTCATTGAGATGCTGAAGGCGTACAGTTTCCCGATGGCGTTTCATCTGAAGGAGGAAGGTGCCGCGCGCGAATCGTGCGTCCGATTTGACCGAATCCAGGCAATAGCGAAGCCGTTTCTGAAGCCAGACAAGACCCGCCTAAGCAATGACTGCTTGAAGGTTTTTGATGACTGGCTCTGCAACTACCTCTTTGGGGCCTTGCCTGCCGGGAGCGAGATACCCGAGTACCGTGTTTTGTTGAGGGAACAAGGGGTCCCGATTGATAGGGTGGGTGCGGCTCCGCAGATTCAGTCCTGAAAGTCAGTGGGTCTGGATTTGCCAGGAGATTTGCCAAGAGGCTGCTTTTCTTGGCAAATAGTTGCTTATGACTGCATCGCGATGCGTTGAAGGTGGGATGGTGGTGAGGTGCAAGAACACCTTTATTTACAGTGATATTGGCGTAATTGCCAGAGAATTAAGCTGGTGGGTTGGGCGGGACTCGAACCCGCGACCAACGGCTTAAAAGGCCGCTGCTCTACCGACTGAGCTACCAACCCGCCCCGAAAACGTTACCACAGGTTCGTTCCGTCGGGAAACTGAAACCGTGCTGCAGCGGCAGGGCAAAATTAAAAGCGGCCCGCACACTAAACAACCCCTCCGGCCCGTGCAAGGCTTTTCCCGCCAGTTTTCCCGCCGGCCGCACCGGACCGGGTATGGCATGCCAATTTGCAGGCGGGCTTGCCAGCAGCCGCACGGGTGGTTAGTCTCGACGGATACAGGAATGAAGGCGCCTGCAAAACCTCTTGTTTTCGTCGTGGACGACGAGCCGCTGCTGATTGAGTTGGCGAGGGCGTTTTTGGAGCCGGCGGGTTATGCGGTGGAAGCATTCCGGGACGCGGATGCCGCGCTGCAGGCCTTCACCTCCGCAAACTCCCGCCCCGCCGTGATCCTCACCGATTACGCCATGCACAGGATGAACGGACTCGATCTGATCCGGAAGTGCAGGCAAATCAACCCTCTGCAAAAGATCATTCTCGTCAGCGGAACGGTCGATGCCGAGATCTACCAAAATGCCCGGGCGAAACCCGATCGGTTCCTGGCCAAGCCCTATCAGGCAAAGCAATTGATCAGCCTGGTGGAATCCGTCCTGGCGGATTGAATCCCCGGCCGAAACCATCGGAGTAAAATTTGGACGGGTCGCTGGGCATGACTTTGCAAACGATCACAGGCATGTGGGGATCGGCTTTGCTCAACCTTTCCAGGATCATCCTCCACGTTGTCGGCAACATCTTCGGGACGGGCACCGAGTCCATTCGAGTTCCACTTTTCCATTGCAGTGATCTGAACATGTTCATAGAGTGGAGCAAAGAGCGCCACGCGCGATAAGCTTATGTATTTTGGCGTCGATTACTATCCTGAGCACTGGGTCTTTCCGCATGGTGGAACCTCCGAAAATCCCGAAGCGCAGTGGCAACAGGATGCCGAACTCATGGTCAAAGCCGGCATCAATGTCGTCCGCGTCGGCGATCTTTCTTGGGGCCTCTGCGAACCCAGGGACGGCAAGTTCGAGTTCGACTGGTTGAAACGCGTGATGGATATCATGGGCAAGGCCGGGATCGAAGTCGTCCTCGCCACCCCCACCGCCGCCCCGCCGGTCTGGCTTGCCCAGAAGCACCCGGAAATCCTCCCGCTCGATGAAAAGGGCATTCCGCGGCGCGAGGGCACACGCCATGCCGTTTGCTTCAACAACGACACGTACTGGAATTATTCCAAGCGCATCGTGCAGGCCATGGCCAAGGCGCTGGGAAAACACAAGCAACTGGTCGCCTGGCAGATCGACAGCGGCATCGGCGGCCACCAGACCGAGTGGTCCTTCAACGAGGATACGCGTCTCGAATGGCAGAACTGGCTGAAGCTCAAGTATGAGACCGTTGAGCGCCTCAACCAGGAGCTGGGATTGCGCTACTGGGGCCAAGTGGTTTCCGCGTTCGACCAGATCCCCATGCCCATGTATGCGCCGACCGCCCACAACCCCGCGCTGCTGCTGGATTGGGCGCGGTTCAGCAGCGACACCATCGTGGCCTTCCTCCGGATGCAGGCCGACGTGCTGCGCGAGTTGACGCCCGGGATCCCCCTCACCACCAACCTCCGCGCCCTCCTGCGCCGCTTCGACCATTTCGATGTCGCCAAAATCGTCGATTTCGTTTCCATCGAAAGCAACGCCGTGATCAAAAGCAAAGCCGCCGAACTGGCTTGCGACATCGACATCCTCCGCTCGTTGAAGAAGGACGACGTCCGCACGCCGGACGGCGACTACGGCTTCTGGGTGATCGAACAAAAGGCCGGGCAGGTCAACTGGCAGGACGTCAACTCGCTGGTCCGGCCCGGCGTGATCCGGCTGTTCACGTATCAACTCCTGTCGCGCGGCGCTTCCGGAGTCCTCTATTACCACTGGCGACAGTCGCGCATCGGTTTTGAAAAATTCTTTGGCGCCGTGCTCCCGCACCATCTGCAGACCAATAACCGCGTGTTCCGCGAAATCAGCCAGATCGGCGAGGAAATCAAGCTCCTGGCCCCCGCGCTCAAGGACACCCGCGTCGTCGCCGAGGCCTGCATTCTCTACACCCACGACAATCATTGGGCGCTGCAGCAGCCCATGCAGCCGAACAAGTTCTTCAACCTGCGCGACCACATCCAGCTTTTCTACACCGCCCTCCACGACCGTAACATTTCGGTGGACTTTGCGCGCCCGTCCGAAGACCTGTCCAAATACAAACTCGTTTTCGCTCCTTCCCTTCACCTGCTGTCGGGCGGCGAGGCCGACCAGATCAAGCTCTACGCCCAGAACGGCGGCACCGTCGTGGGCACCTTCAACACGGGCCTCGTGGACGAACACGCCATGGCGCCCGTGAACGGTTATCCCCACGACCTGACCGATCTGTTCGGCCTCGAAGTCCTCGAATTCGACCCGTTGCCGCCCGGAGAGGAAAACCATCTCACCTTCAAAGGCGCCTTTCCGACCAGCCACATGCATCCCGCGCGGCTCTGGTGCGATATCATCGAGCCGAAGGAATGCCAGGTCCTCGCGACCTATGCCAAGGATTTCTACGCCGGCCGCCCGGCGATGACGATGCACGCCTTTGGACTGGGGAAGGCGGTTTACATTGGCACGCAAAGCCACCAACAGTTCTACTATGATCTCGTGGACTGGCTGCGGCAGATGTGCAACCTGCATCCCCTGCTGAAGGTGCCGGATACCGTCCAGGTCAGCATGCGCCAAAAGGAAGGCACGAAGATTTATTTCCTGCTCAACCATCAGAACTCGCCGGTGCGCATCCAGTTCTACAAGCCGATGCATGATTTCCTCACCGGGAATAATTTCTCCGGAAATTACGACCTGCCGCCCCACGGCGTGCTCGTGCTCGACGAACATTCGGACGACAAGACCGCGGGTTGAGCCGGGAGGAATTCCTGCGAGATGTTTCCGCCCCACAAACGCATCCCGCCCCTCGGCCCGGCCAAACTCTCGCCGCGCGGCCGCGCGCTCGCGTCCTGGCGTGGAATCGACCTTTCCGCGTCTGAAATTGCGCGCCAAATACGCGCCAAACCCGCCGGCGACGTCCTGTCGCGCGTGCTGTCGGACCTGCGGATCGACACCCGCCGCGCCGAGGCGGAAATCGTCAAAGTCTGGAACAACCTGCTGGACCCGGCAATTGTCGCCCACGCGCAACCGGTTGGTTTGCGCAAGGGAACGCTCTTCGTGAACGTGGACAGCAGCGTGTGGCTGGCGGAAATCGTCCGCTACCGCCGCAAGGAAATCCTCGACCGCCTCCAGCACAGCTTCGGCCGGGACCTGATTGCACGGATTTCGTTTAGAATCGGTTAAACCGCGACGCCAGCGAATGGAACAGGGTACTGGGTCTGGAAACGCTCTCGCCTGCACCCGCCAGGAACAGATGAGGAATGGATGACGCCAACGAAGCAAGCTCTTGTGTCGGTCGGACGGATCGACCAGTTGATTTACGCGGTTCGCCGCCAGCGGGTGATGCTGGACCGCGATTTGGCCATGCTCCACGGAGTAGAGACGCGGGTGCTGAAACCAGGCCGTGCCCCCCAGTCTATCGCCTCGCGAAAATCCTGTTCGCTTCCTCTAGCGTCTCCTTCGACCCGATGTCATACCAGATCCCCGGCACTTTCCACGTGTAAAACGGCGTGCGCGGATACATCCATTGCACCAGCCGGCCCGGCTGGTCCGGGTTGCTCTTTTCCGCCATGTATTGCCGGATGAGCGGCAGGCTGGACTTCGGATAGTAATAAAGCGCGATGCCGGTCAGCGTGCTCGTCGGATTCTTCGGCTTCTCCTCGAAGAATTGGATCCGGCCCTCCCCGTCCAGGGAAATCGAGTTGTACTTTTTGATCTCCTCCAGGTTGCCCACGTCATATAACGCCAGCACGGGCGCCTTCTTCTGACGGCAGAATTCTCCAAACCCCTCCAGCTTTTCACTGAACAAATTGTCTCCCGCCACGACAATGACGTCGTCATCCACCTTCTGTGTCCTGAGCACGAAATCTATGTCTCCGATTGCGCCGAGCTTGTTGGTATCGTCCGTCGAACCGTCATTGACGATGGTGAAATTCAGCTTGGCTTTCGTGGCGCGGTAGTGGTCCGACCATTTCTGGAAATGCCCGGCGAATTTCGCGTTAGTGACGACGTAAATGCGGTCGATCCCGCCAATCGGAGCGAAGTTGTCCAGCACGTATTCGATCATCGGCTGGCCCGCCACGGCCAGCAACGGCTTGGGCTGGGTCAGCGTCAGCGGATACAGTCGGGTGGCGTAACCGGCGGCTAAAATGATGACTTTCATGTTGTGTAAACGGATCCATCCCCATCGACGGTCGGACACAAATAAGCGCCGGGCCGGGTGAATGCCAGAAAGAAAATGCGCCCGTCCGGCGCGCGGGCACATCCGCGCACTGCCACCGGCGCGCGGCCTTCAGGCCGCTTCAGGGTCAGAGCGGGCAGAGACGAGACGATTGACCCGTGGGCTTCCGAACGATGAAGCGGCGTAACCGCGCTCCAGTCTGTTTGCAATCGGTGGCAGTGTTCAGATGCGCCGGCGCGCAGCACTCATCCGGTGCCCCCCCGGGAACGCGAACTGTCCCCGCCGGCCTACCCGCTTTCACAATTGAGCCGGATTCAACTCCGGTCCCCAAAAACTTACTTCGTTTTCAAGGCCACATCGATTTCCTTGATGGCATCGTCGAGCTTCGTCGCGATCCGCAGTCGGTCCTTTTCTTCCATCTGCGTGCGCGCCTGCTCGAGTAAATGTCTGGCCTCGTGGAGTTGCGCGTCCGATTCGCCCTGATGTTCGCGGCCTTTTTCGCTTCCACGAAAGGCAAACCCCAGGATCTTGCCCGCTTCCTCGACCCGCTTCATGGCCTTCACCCGATGACCTTCATAATCGTGCTTGGCAAGGGCGAGGTTGACGTAAGCATCCCGCAGCAGTTCCGAAGGCGGAGCGGCGAAGCTTTTCAGCCCAAAAAGCAGCGCCAGCATCACGAGAGTGACAATTCGATGGAGTCGATAGGATTTGGAGTTCATGCTGAAATGATAGCGATCCGGAATCAACCCGTCAAACAGGGACTCCAATGCGGGTGCGAATGAAATGGGGGTCACCACGCAGACCGGACCGCGGCTGGGTCGAAGGCCACGCGTTTGGAATTCAAAGCGATTTGCTTTTTCGGAGGATGTTTCCTTGGCACCGGTCCCGAGAATCGGGCTTTATCCCTTTCCAAGATATTTCGACGGGTTACGAATCCGGTCGATCCGTTCGGCTTCACGTTCGTTCACAACGGTCTGCCGCCGCCATTGCTTGACGGCAGTCACCATAGACCGCGGAAACAGCCATGCCTGTTTGACCCGATGAATGATTGACTGGCTCAAGTGTTTCAGTTTTTGCATGTGCGGATGCAATCGTTCGTTCAACCCTCCACCTCAAGATTCAGTGGCTGAAAGGCAGATTCTGTGTGATGCGGTAAGCGTCCGTTGGTCCGAGGATCGCCGCCTTTCTTAATGACCGCCGACGCTTGGGACTCTTGCCCTGAAGCAAATGTCGTCTGCCGGCGCCACGGAACAAGACTTTGCCCGTACCGGTTATCTTGAAACGCTTGGCCACTGCCTTCCTGGTCTTGATGCCTTTGGGACGTCGCATGCAGATTCACTTTCTTTACAGAGTCCGGGAACTGTACCCTCGCTCAGTTTGGGTTACGGGAAATATCCGTCACATTCTCGAGCCTCTCTCCGGCCAGTTGGCTCAATGGCTCTCTAAACTCAACCGCTGCGGAATCCATCTTGGCACATTCACATTTGCACTGACATGTTCGGACGGCTGGGATTGCGCGCCGCAACCACCTGGGCCTCGGCATCAAACCAATGTTGCATGTCCTGTCCCTGCGGACAACCCTGGCTCAAATAGATGAAGTACGCCTTCCTGGCCACCTCATCTCGCGACGGCCCGACATCCATCCGGGCTGGACGCGAGTTCGTCGCCGTGAAGGGCTGTCGTGCGGCGGCCGGCCTGGCAATTGGGAAAAGGTTTGTGTCTTGCATGGCATGATGATGGGCAGGAAAACCCGCAGCCGCCATGGGGTGTTCACCCCATGTGGCACCTTTCCCGAATCCAGGCAGCCTTTGGACGCGGCCTTGACACTGTCCGCGGGAAACCCAGAGCGAACCGGAACCCCAACGCGGGTCCCCGTCACAATTCCAGCGCCGCGCAGGTTTTGCGGAAGTGGTGGCCGTAAATCGAGAGGGTGACCGCCAACGGGACGAGGGAGGGGCGCCGGAACGCCGTCCAGAAAAGCAAACCCCAATAATGGAAGCGTTCGCGACCGAAAACACCCAGGCGAAGGTTGGCATGGGCGAAGGCCATGAGATAGCGCCAGTTCAATGAACCGGAGGCCTTCGCCGGCTGGTACTCGCGCAGGAATGTGCGAATCCGCCGGTAGTACGGCCCCGGCGCATACAGGTAGCCCATGAGGCTCTTGTACCCCTCCCGCAACGTTGCCCGAGGCATCCGTGGCATGAAGTTGGTCGTCCCATCCACGTTGTTGCCGGTCGTGTGGCTGGTCAGCCGGCCTTGGCGCTTCAGCCGCTGGTAAAGCTTCGTCCCGGGCACGGCCTGCAGCAGGCCGACCATCGCCGTGACAATCCCGCTTTTTTGGATGAAGTCGATCTGCCGCTGGAAAATTGCCGGCGTGTCGCTGTCGAACCCGACGATGAACCCGCCCTGCACCTGCAAGCCCGCGCGCTGGATGCGCTTCACGTCGGCGATCATGTCCCGGCCCCGGTTCTGGCGCTTGTTGCACTCGGCCAGACTCGCCTCCTCGGGCGTCTCGATGCCGACGAATACCTGGTCGAACCCCGCCTCGACCATCAACCGCATCAAGCCCTCATCGTCGGCGAGATTGATGGACGCCTCGGTGTAAAACGGGATGCGGCGCCTCCCTTTCTGCCACTGGATCAACGCGGGCAACAACTCCTCCCTGAGGAAATGTTTGTTGCCGATGAAATTGTCGTCCACGAAAAAGACCGCTCCGCGCCAGCCGAGCCGGAAGAGACCGTCCAACTCCGCGATCACCTGTGCCGTCGTCTTGGTGCGGGGCCGATGTCCGAACATCGCGGTGACGTTACAGAACTCGCAGTCGAACGGGCAGCCGCGAGAGAACTGCACGCTCATCGAGGCGTACCGCCGCAAATCCGCCAGCTCCCACAACGGCGCCGGCGTCCGGTGGATGTCGGGGAATTCCGACGAGGCGTACACGCGCCGTGCGTCACCCCGTTTGAAGTCGCGCAGAAAATCCGGCAGCGTCAACTCGGCCTCGTTCAGCACAAAATAATCAGGTTCAGGGAACTGCTCGTGCTCAAGGGTGAACAGCGGCCCACCCGCCACGATCGTTTTGCCCGCCGCGCGGCAGCGCGCGATCAACTCGCGCGCCGAGTCCCGTTGGGCGATCATCCCGCTGACGAACACCACCTCCGCCCACGCCAGGTCCTTTTCCCGCAGCTTCCGCACGTTCACATCCACCAGCCGCTTCGTCCATTCCGGCGGGAGCATCGCGGCCACGGTCAACAGACCCAGCGGCGGCAATGAAGCTCGCTTCCGGATGAACTTCAGGGCGTGTTTGAAACTCCAGAATGTGTCCGGGAATTCCGGGTACAGCAACAGTACATTCATCCCTTAAGATTAGCCCGACTTTCGCAGAAAA
>PLQC01000064.1 GCA_003159675.1 Limisphaerales bacterium | reverse complement strand
TCCTGTCACCGTGCCACAGACCCGCGCTCCTTTGATTCCGGCTTCGCCGCGCTGTGTGATTCGGTGGTTCTGACTCTCCGCGCCCTGGCCCGGTCCGTGAGGACGCCCAACCCACCGAATCCGTCGCCTGCGTTGGGGGTTATCCGGCGGAAATGTGTTTCCGCTCGGCGTTGTTGGGTTCCCGGAAATCACTGAGCTTGCCCTTTTTGAAGGTGCCATCCGGGAGCTTCAACGTGATCTCCGGCGGCCACCCGTCCCTGGCTTCGAGCACGCTCTCCACGACGCCCATCGCGCGTGAAATTTTGTGCACCATCGTTTCGCCGAGATAACCCGCGCCGGTTGCCGATATTTTGGATTTGCCCATCGCAACCAACAGCATAGGGAATCCCGGCGCGCGTTCAATGTCCGAATCGAGGCGAAAGGTCGGAAGTCAGCAGCCACAAACCGACAAACCGCCTGCCGATTTCCCATCACCGGTCTCGCGAATCTTTCCGATCGTCGCGGCTGTCCCGCCTGCTGTCGTCACGCTTGCGATCGTCGGACCGCGCATCGACGTGACGGATGGCTGTTTCCACCTCGACGCGCCGGGCGATTCTGGCGTCGTGGAAGACCGGAGCCTCGACCCTGACGTCATGATGCGTCAGCCTGGCCACGCGTTCGTGGCCCAGACCTTCGACGATGAAATGGCCATGGTCCATTCGGTATCCGTTCATGACAATGCTCGACCTGAAAACCACATCCGCCCGCCCGCGCGGCAGAATAAACGCATGAACGTCGTGGTCCCAGAAATGATCGAAGGGGACGAACGTGAACGCGGACCAGCCCAGGCCGAAATCGACATCCAAGGCCAGTTGACCTCCGAACATCAGGCCGACGCCGGCTTTGAAGACGGCGCCTGGCGGCAGCGGCGCCCATCCACAGTAATCCTCTGTGTGGCGCCAGCACACCCAGGCCGGAGCCCAGTCGTAACCCGGCACCCAAACCCAGCCAACAGAAGCTGGATACCACCGGCCGTAATGGAAAACAATGTCTCCCCACGTGTCATCCGATTGCCAGCACCAGCCCGCGTCGGTGTAGATCCAGTGACCCCGATCGCAATAGGGGCGCCAGTTGGGATCCGCGGCGGCGGCCGGACGCCAACACTGGCCGTAACCCTCCACTTCCACCCACGAACCATACGGCGCGAGTTGATCGTGAAAATAATTGAAATCCACCGGCGGCGATGCCGCTGTCTCGACGACCGGCGGCGGAGTCGCCGTTGGAGTAGTCGAGACGGCCGGGACATTGCCCGGTAGCAACGCCTTGATCACCGCTTCCGACACCCCCTGATCTTTCAGGTAGATGATTTGATCGGCGTTCAGCGCGTAGGAGGCACCGGCGCTTCTCACCTGGGCCAGAATCACGTCATCGCCCATCCCCGCATGCGCCAGTTTGACGACATCCTGAACTCCAGGCGGCAGGCTGGGCTGGGCCTGGGCGCGGCAAAGACTTTCCGGGGCCCAAACAACCGATGCGAACACCACGCAGGCGGCCGCAACGGCCGCCTTCCTCTTCAGCACCATCATTCCATTGTGTTTCATAAAATCTTTCTGTTCGACGTTTCTCAAGGTATCAAAAATTCAATTCTGAGGCAATTCTTCTCCGGATGGGGTGTTGTCCCGATGCCGAGCGCGGCAAATCACATTATTTGAATCAGGTGGTTGAGCCACGAAACGATGAGCCAATAGCCCGGCAACTCATCGCGAGGGTTGTCTTGAAGCGGTTATGCTACTGAAAAAGAAAAGACTTGCCTTGATTGGGGGATCGGGCCAGTTATACGAACAGAGGCATGTCTGCGAGGCACAGCATGGAACCCGCCGGCACCCATCTCGACCGGGCTCTTGACGCATCGAGCCGCCGCGAGCCGTGGGTCAAGACAACTCATCCCCGCCGGATCTCTCGCCCGGCTGCGGACCGCCCTGCTGTAGTGTGCCGTGATGCCGGAGAGGCCGTCGCCGCGAGCCATTTCGTGAGCATCCGGACAACCTGCGGGCAGCAGGAACAGAAGGAGAATGAATTCCTCGAGTGACCAATGGACCCGAAGGGGTTTTTGCGTTTACGTATCAGCAGCGATGGAAGGCGCCATGCCGGCGGTCCGGAACGAACGCGGCGAGCCTTTTGTGTTTGCAACCAGGCTGGAAGCCCAGCGGGAGATCGCCGACAACATGATCCTTGGGCTCCAGCAATTCCTCGACGGCAATGTGGGTTTCGCGGATGCCTTCGTGAACAACGAATACATCGTCGAGGTGGATCTCTGTGCCGACGGTTCCGTGATTGACGCGAACGGCGCCCGTTCCCGATAGCTCAATCGAACTGGGAATTGACGTCACCCCAGGCTGTCACCAGACACGTGAGGCGGCCGTCCTTCCTCGAGATGGCATTTTTCCAATGCAGCGGTCGAAGGTTGGACAGGTCCTCCGTGCCACCGCCCTCTGCCGGCAGGATGCGATCGATCTCCCAGCCGAACGGAGAGTGCCTACGGAATGTGCCTTGCCTGAAGGCCCGGTTTGGCGTGTACTTCCCGCACCATGGACCATTTGGGCGAACTGCACCGTGTTTCGCGTTACATCATCCCAGCCGTTGCCCTCCTTCTTTCCGTGGTCGCGGCGGTCCATGCCGTGCTTTACAAACGGGATTCGCGCGCCGCGGTCCTCTGGGTGGGATTCATCTGGCTGGTGCCGTTGGGGGGCGCGATCCTGTATTTTATCATGGGCGTCAACCGCATCCGGCGGCGCGCGGTGTTGTTGCGCGGAAACATGGAACGTTACCGCACCGCCCCTCACGCGGTCCCCTGCCAGCCGGATGAGCTCGAACACCATCTCCCGCCTCAGGCCAGACATCTGAGCAGTCTGGCGGAGGCCGTCAACAAACTGGGGGTCCGTCCGCTCCTTCCGGGCAACCGGATCGAACCGCTTGTCAACGGTGACCAGGCCTATCCCGCCATGCTCGATGCCATCGGCCGGGCGAAGCATTCGATTGCGCTCTCCACCTACATTTTCGACCGCGACGAGGTCGGCATGGCCTTTGCCCGGTCATTGGGAGCCGCCGTGCGTCGCGGGGTTGAAGTCCGCGTGCTGATTGATGCCACGGGCTCGCATTATTCCTGGCCGGCGATCGGCGGGGCGCTTCGTCATGAAAAAGTCCGCTTCGCCAGGTTTCTCCCCACCTTCCCCATCTGGCAGCTCCTGTCGCTGAACCTGCGCAACCACCGGAAAATCCTGGTTGTGGACGGCAAGACCGGCTTCACCGGCGGGTTGAACCTGCGGATCGGGCATTGGTTGGAAAAAAAGCCTTCATCCCCCGTCCAGGATGTGCACGTCCGCGTTGAAGGACCGGTTGTGGCGGAATTGCAGGAGGTGTTTGCCGATGATTGGCTGTTCACCACCGGCGAATCGTTGCGCGGCGAAAAGTGGTTTCCGCAACTGGAATCCATGGGGCCCATGATTGCGCGGGGGATCGCTGACGGACCGGATGAGGACTACGACAAAATGCGCTGGACGATCCTGAGCGCGCTGGCGTCGGCGCGTGAATCAATCCGGGTTGCGACGCCTTATTTTCTGCCCGGGCCGGGCTTGATTTCGGAGCTCAACGTGGCGGCCATGCGCGGAGTGCAGGTGGACATCCTGCTGCCGGCCCGGAACAACCTCCCGGTGGTGCAGTGGGCTTCGCGGGCGCAATGGTGGCAGGTCCTGGAGCACGGCTGCCGGCTCTGGCTGACACCGCCGCCATTCGACCACTCCAAACTGTTTGTCGTGGACGATTGCTGGTCGCTGGTCGGCTCCGCCAACTGGGATCCCCGCAGCCTGCGACTGAACTTCGAGTTCAATGTCGAGTGTTACGATGCGGAGCTCGCGGCGAAACTGACCGGCCTTTTCGAATCAAAACGCAGCGAGGCCCGGCGTGTCACGATTGAGGAGGTGGACGCACGCCGTCTGCCGATTCGATTGCGTGATGGGGTGGCGCGGTTGTTCACGCCGTTCCTGTAGCCGAAATCCGGCCTCCGGCTTGCGGATTTTCCGAATCGTAACCTGCCCGCCATGGGAGTGTCGCTTTCCTGGAGCATAAACAGAATGAAGAGCGATCCGGCGTGCCTGCCGCAGGCGGGCGTCTGCTGCTTCATCAGTGTAACAAAAGAGCGGGCTGTGGCCAATCCCGTGTGTGGGCCATGGCCTGCTTTTTTCCCCCGCTTCCATAGCAAGCGCCGCCGTGAGCTTTGGACTCACAGCGGCGCTTTTTCGGACCCAGATCAAACGGTTAACCTCCTTCTGACTACGCCCACTTCACACCCGGGCGGCGGCGCGAGTCAAGGCAAATGAGCCTGCTCCGCAATAAACCGGACCCTGAACCCTGGTAGCCGCCAATGTGAATTGGCGGAACCCGTCCCGCGGTGGCAATCTCCGCCGTTTCACAACGGCAGCCACGAAGGCTTCGTTCGTGGGGAGCCTCCAATTCCAAAGAATCGGGGCGGGAGCGCATGGGGAATGTCAAAATCCCGTGACAAGTTCTTCACCCGCATTCCGCAATGACCGGTCAGCAGAACGCCCATATAACCCCTCGCCTGCGCCGGTGGTCCGGGTTAAACTGCCGACCATGGCGTTTCCGGTGAACAATTCGTCACAGATTCGTAACTTTGCGAACCGGCCCCGGTGCCGCAAACTGCACCGCCGTTTTGTGTGAAGATCGACCCTCTCAAACCACAGCATTTTCTCAGTCGCGAGATGAGCTGGCTGGAGTTCAACCAGCGTGTCCTCGAGGAGGCGTTCGACGCTACCAATCCTCTTCTCGAACAGTTGAAATTCTTCTGCATTTCCACCTCGAACCTCGACGAATTCTTCGAAGTCCGGGTTGCCGGACTGAAACAACAGATCGAAACGCAGGTAATGGAACGCAGCCTGGACGGTCTCACGCCGGCGGAGGTTTTCAGCGCCATTGTCCGGAGGGTCCGCCGCATGGTGGCGGACCAGTGCCGCTGCTGGCAGGACGAATTGATGCCGGCGCTGGCAAAAAACGGGATTCGGGTCCTCGACATCGCCGAACTGGACCCGGCGGACTTGAAATGGGTGGAGCGGTATTACCGGAACGAGGTCCGGCCCGTGCTCACGCCCCTGGCCATCGACCCGGCCCATCCCTTCCCGCAATTGCTCAACAAGTCACTGAACCTGATCGTGCGGCTGGAGTTGCCGAAGAACGGCGAGGTTCTGACGCACATGGCGGTCGTCCAGATTCCGCGCAACCAGCCGCGTCTGGTGCAATTGCCGCGGACGGACCAGGGGCGGGACTATGTCTGGCTTGGCCGGGTCATCGGCTATTACCTGGCCGATTTGTTCCCGGGCACAACCATCCTGGGTTACTGGCATTTTCGCATCACCCGCAACAGCGAACTTTACATCGATGAAGAGGAGACGAGCAACCTGCTCAATGCGGTCGAAACGGAATTGCACAACCGCCGCAAAGGGGACGCCGTGCGGCTGGAGGTCGATGACGATATGCCGGCCCAGATTTGCAACGCGCTGCTCAAGACCTTTCGGCTCACCGAGGAGGATTGCTACCGGCTCGAAGGCCCGTTGAATCCGGGTCGCCTCATCCTTCTGTGCGAGGGCGACCACTCGCCGGAGTTGCGCAACTCGCAGTTCGTGGCCCCTTTGGCCGGCCCGTTGCGGGACCAAAAGGACATTTTCGCCGCCATCCGACAGCGCGACATCCTCCTGCATCACCCGTATGAGAACTTCTCCAGCGTGGTTCATTTTCTGGAACGGGCCGCGGAAGATTCGCAGGTGCTGGCCATCAAACAAACTCTCTATCGCACCGGGGGCGACCCGCGCATCGTCGGCGCCTTGATGAACGCCGTGAATAACGGCAAACAGGTCACCGCCGTCGTCGAACTCCGCGCCCGATTTGACGAGGCCAACAACATCGAATGGGCCCGCCGGCTCGAGGAGGCCGGAGTCCACGTCGTTTACGGGCTGGTCGGATATAAAATCCATGCCAAGATTGCGCTCGTGGTCCGCGCCGAGGCCGGGCGCATCCGGCGCTACGTGCATCTCTCCACCGGCAATTACAATCCATCCACCGCGCGGCTTTACACCGATCTGGGCCTGCTGACCTGCCAAGCGGACTTCGGCGAAGACGCCACAAACCTCTTTAATCTGCTGACCGGCATCTGCCAGTTTCAAACCTTGAAAAAACTCAGGGTGGCGCCTTTCGACCTGCACGACCGCCTGCTTCAACTGATCGACCGCGAAGCGCAGAACGCGGCGAAGGGCATCCCCGCCCGCATCATCGCCAAGATGAATTCACTGGTGGAACGCCAGATGATCGGCGCGCTCTACCATGCATCCCGGAGCGGCGTGAAGATCGATCTCATCGTCCGCGGCATCTGTTGCCTGCGACCGGGCCTCAAAGGCGTGAGTGAAAACATCACCGTGCGCAGCATCGTGGACCGTTACCTCGAACACAGCCGGATTTTCTATTTCGAAAACGGCTGCCGGCCGGAACTGTTCCTGAGCAGCGCGGATTGGATGCCCCGCAACCTGTTCCGCCGCATCGAAGTCGCCTTCCCGATCGAGGACGGCGTCTTGAGGGAACGGCTCATCAGCGAAATCCTGGCCACCACCCTGGCGGACAATACCAAGGAGCGCTTCCTGCAAGCCGACGGATCATATCGGTTGCAGGAGCTGGCCAAGGGCGAAACGCCGCGTCGAAGCCAGTCTGAATTCATCGCGCTGGCCACCCTGGAGCAAACCAGCCGCCGGGCGCCGCCCAATGGACGGGCCAAGTTTCCGGCCATGAAGCTCCTGCCGTCGCCGTTCCCCCCGCGCCCGAAATGAGACGGGTTGGTTTTCGAGGCGACTTGACGCGAAGCGGATTACAACCATTCTGATTGCTGCCGAACCATGTATCCTGAGCACCCAATTGTGGGGTCCGACGCCGTCACGGAGATGGATGTGCTGCAGCATTTGCGAGAGTCGCTTCACGTGCAATGGCGGCGCTGTCGGAAGCGGCTCAAACAATGTCAGCGGCGGTTTTCGGAAGAGGCGGTTCATGGCACCCGGGTGGAAACCCGCCGGCTGCTCGCGACGGTCGAACTGCTCCGGGCATTTATTGACAAGGACGATCTCGAGAAGGTCCGGCGCGCTCTCAAACGACACCTCGACACCTTCGACAAGCTCCGGGACACGCAGGTCCAGTTGGGCTATGTGGGCCGGATGACGGGCACGTTCCCGATCGCACGGGCGTTTCGCACGTGGTTGTGCCGGCGCGAGACCCACTTCACCCGCGAGGCGGGCCGGTCCGTCAAGGATATCAAGACCAGGCGCCTGGGCCGGCGAATCGCCGGATTTGAAAAGGAAATCAGCCGCCTGCGCAAGCGCACATCCGCCGCGCGCACATTCGAAACAGCCTTGCGCGCCATCGACCTGTCGTTCGCACGAGTCGCGCAATTGTGCCGGCGGGTGAAGGCCTCGGACACGGCGACCATCCATCGCACGCGAATCGCCTTCAAGCGCTTTCGGTACATGATCGAAGCCCTGTCGCCGCTGCTGCCAACCGTGACCGAGGAGCACCACCGCGCCATGCGGGGTTATCAATCGATGATGGGGGACATCCAGGACGTCGAAGTCCTGGTGGCCGCATTCGACAAATTTGTGCGGAGCCAGGAGATCGATCGGGGATCGGCCCGTCCATTGTGCGAGGAACTCCGGCGCCGGCGCCGGTGGTTGATCCGGGTTTACATGAACGCGGCGGGCAGGCTGGGCCAGTTTTGGCCTCTGCCGGGCCAGAAACCCGGACGCGCGGTTCAATCCACCAAACACGACTGAACCCTGCGGGGTGGGGACGACTGGGATGTTCTCACCTGATGC
>PLQC01000033.1 GCA_003159675.1 Limisphaerales bacterium | reverse complement strand
TCCTCTTAACTGGACAGCACTGATGCGAAGCATCAGCCGCAGCGGGTCAGCAGGTCGATGGCGCCTGGGAACCTTTTACCGGGTGTGAAATGGCTTGGCGCGCTGCGGCTGGGCTTCGCCCCAGCCGCGATCCGGTGTGCGTGTTGACCCGCACTTCCAATCCCACCCTTGCGGGTGACGGACGTTGAGTTCCAATCGGGAACCTGCGACGCTCAACCTGGAACCGATCGAATGCCGTGAAACGTACTGAAAATCTGTTGATAGTCGCCGACACCGAGCATGACGCGAACATGCTCTACGCGGTCGGCATGTTCGTGCCGGACCCGTTCATTTATCTCCGGGTGCGCGGCAGGGACTACGTCGTGATGAGCGACCTCGAAATAGATCGCGCACGCCGGCAGGCGGCGCATTGCCACGTGCTTTCGCTCGGCGGTTACCAGGAAAAACTGCGGAAAGCCGGCGACCGGAATGCAGGCTTCGCCGAGGTCGTCCGATGCATTCTGCGCGAGATGCGGGTTCGTTCCGTTCTCGTGCCGCACGATTTCCCGCTCGGTCTTGCCATCAAATTGCGAACGCTCGGCGTGAGCGTCAACGCCGCCGACGGAGCCTTTTTTCCCGAGCGCGAGCGAAAATCGCCGGTCGAAGTCGCGAAAATCAGGGCGGCGCTGGCCATGGCCGAGGCGGGCATGGCCGAAGGCATCCGGGCGCTCAAGTCTTCCAAAATCGGGAAGGACCGCCGCCTGGTGTATCAAGGCGAATCTCTCACTTCGGAGAAGCTTCGCGCGGTCATTGACATCGCCATTCTTCAACGCGGTGGTGTGGCGAACCGGACGATTGTCGCCGGCGGCAGGCAGGGATGCGATCCGCACGAGCCGGGCCACGGCCCGTTGCGCGCGCACGAGCCGATCATCCTCGATATCTTTCCGCGCTCGCAAGTGACCGGTTACTTTGGCGACATCACACGCACCGTCGTCCGCGGCCGGGCCAGTGAAGCCGTCCGCAAACTGTACGACACGGTCCTTCAGGGCCAGAAACTGGGGTTCGAGAAAGTCCGCGCCGGTGTCCCCACCCGCGAGGTTCATGGAGCGGTGCGGGAATTTTTTGACCGGCAGGGCTACAAGACGGGGAAGCGGGCGGGCCGGATGGAGGGGTTTTTTCACGGCACCGGACACGGTCTGGGACTGGAAATCCATGAGGCGCCGCGCCTCGGCACCAACTCGGGCGGAGTTCTCAAGCCGGGCCACGTCGTCACCATCGAGCCGGGTCTTTATTATCCCGGTCTGGGCGGCGTTCGATTGGAAGATGTCGCCCTCGTGACAGACACCGGTTTCCGGAATCTGACCCGGTTCGAAAAGGTGTTGGAAGTCTGATTGCGGAACTGCCGCGGTTTTCGAGTGTGTGCCAAAGCGCCGCGCCCCGTGCTGAAAGCGGGACTTCCTGTCCCGCCTGTAAATGCGGGATGACGCCGGGTTTTGAGCAAATCAGCTTGAAAGAAGCGGCGTTGTGTCGTGGCACGCCTTCCGCTGGCGCATTGAACGTGGCAGTGCACAATGTTGTCACAGAACTTGAGCCTTGGGAGGGTTTCCGGCCGTTCCGGACTTTCGGGAGGCTCGGAATGGAAAAGTTGGTTTTGTTATGATGTGGGATCCACTATGGCTGCTCTTCGCGATACCGGGGCTCATCCTCGGCATTTACGCACAGATCAAGCTCTCGTCGGCTTATGGCAAATACACACGAGTCGGTGTCGAATCGGGGTTGAGCGGCGCCGAAGCCGCCCGCAAGATCCTCGACCATGCCGGCTTGACGGACGTGCCGGTGGAGGAGGTAGGCGGCCGCTTGACCGACCATTACGATCCCTCGAAAAGGGCCCTGTTTCTGTCTGCCGACAATTACAACGGGCGGTCGATTGCGGCGGTGGGTGTGGCCGCTCATGAGACCGGTCACGCACTGCAGCAGCAGGCAGCTTACGGCCCGATGACATTCCGGATGGCCATCGTGCCTGTCACCCAGTTTGCGTCGCAGGCGTATTCGTTGATTTTCATGGCCAGCTTGTTCATGTTATGGACCCGCCACACGGCCATGTTTTCGCACTTGATCTGGATCGCCGTCGCGGCGTTCGCCGTGGTGACGTTGTTCCAGGTCGTCACCCTGCCGGTGGAATATGACGCCAGCCGGCGTGCCAGGGAACAACTCTCCCGTCTGGGCATCATCCAGGGCCACGAAACCGAGGCCGTGCGGCAGGTTCTGGGGGCCGCCGCCCTGACTTATGTCGCGGGCATGGTCAGCGCAGTCCTGAATCTTCTCTATTTGCTGTCCATTGCTCGCAACCGCAACTCGTAGTTCACTTCCGGCGCGGCCACGATGCAAGATCCCATGCATGTTTCGATCCAGATTCGGTCATTGAGCGAAAATATGAATTGGGAGCTGGATCGGTTAATTTTCTTGCGAACCCGCGGTTGAATCCCAACTCTTGATTCCGATCCTTTTATGGTTTCAAAAGTTAAACATCAAAAGCCCACCGACCGGAAAATCCGCCGTGGGATCGCCCGGATCGCCCGGGGGCGCGCCAACCGGCCGCGACGGGGCAAGACGTTGCCGGAGAAGGAATCCTCCAAGGGCGGCGAGAAAGCTCTGAAACCGGAACTTCCCCCGGTCGAGGACAAGGACATTGCGCTGCCGGCCCAAGTGGCGGAACCCCCTGCCGCGGCGGGAGCGAAGTCCGACGAAGTCTCCATCCACGGCCGGGAGCGGTTGAGTTACGACGGCGATACCGCCATCAAACTTTACCTGCGTGAAATCGGGCTGGTCAAACTTCTGACGCCACAGGAGGAGATCGAACTGGCCGCGCGTATCAAGAAGGGCGACAGAAAGGCCCGCGAGCAGATGATCAAGGCGAACCTGCGGCTTGTGGTCAAAATTGCGCGGGACTATGAAGGCATCGGCCTGCCCCTCCTGGATCTCATCAGCGAAGGCAACATCGGTTTGATGAAAGCCGTGGAGCGGTTCGATCCTTCCAAGGGCGGCAAGCTTTCCACTTATGGATCCTGGTGGATCAAGCAATCGATCAAGCGCGCCCTGGCCAACCAGTCCAAAACGATCCGCCTGCCGGTCCATCTGGTGGACAAGATTTCCAAGATGCGCCGCACCGCCATGCGCATGCAGGAGGAATTGGGCCGCGAACCCACGGACGACGAACTGGGCAAGGAGCTGGGGATTTCAGCCTCGCGCGTCTCGCAGATGCGCATGGCGGCCATCCGCCCGGCTTCGCTCGATGCGCCGATCGGCGACGAGGATTCGAACAATTTCGCCGAGGTCGTCCAGGACGAAAGCGCGAACACTCCGTATGAGCAACTCGAGGAGAAAACCGTGAAGCGGATGCTCCAGGAAATGGTCAAGACACTCGATCCACGCGAGGCCACCATCCTGCGCTCCCGGTTCGGGCTCGACGGTGGATCGGAAAAAACCCTCGAGGAGGTAGGTGAAAAATTCGGGGTCACGCGGGAGCGCGTCCGCCAGATCCAGAACATTGCCTTGCGAAAGCTGCGGAAGATGATCGAAAAAATCGAGGCGATCAAGACCTGAGTTTTGATTTACAGCCGGACCGGTTTTTGCGAACCATTCCCCAAAAACCCGACCACGCGACATGACAAACGCCACTGCTAAACTATCGGACATCGAACGCGCCATACGGAATGTCCCTGACTTTCCGAAGCCGGGAATCCAATTCAAAGACATCACGCCCGTCCTGGCCGACGCGGGCCTCTTCGCCGCTGCCGTGGATCTGCTCGTCGATGGTTTCAAACCGGGCTCCGTGGATGCGGTCGTAGGCATCGACGCCCGCGGGTTCATTTTTGCCGCCGCGGCGGCGGTCAAGTTGCAGGCCGGGTTTGTGCCCGTGCGGAAGAAAGGGAAACTCCCCTACAGGACCCACGAGCAGGAATACGCTCTCGAGTATGGCACCGCGACCATCGCCGTCCACGTGGACGCATTGAAGCCCGGGAGCCGGGTGTTGCTGATCGACGATTTGCTGGCCACCGGCGGGACGGCCGCCGCGGCCGTGGCGCTCGTGGAAAAACTCGGCGCGCAAATCCTGGAAATCTCATTCCTGATTGAATTGAAATTCCTCAACGGCCGCGACCGCCTCAAAGGCCAGCGCGTCCGCTCGCTGGTGGTTTATTGATCACCGCAATTGAGTTTTCATTTTGCGCGTTCCCGCTAGACTGGGATCCGTGCATTGGCTCCAGGCAATCGACACGGACCTGTTCCGTTTCATCAATCAAACGCTGAGCAACTCCTTCTTCGATCTGCTCATGCCATTCGCCAGCGGGAACCGGTTTTTTATTCCCGCCGTTCTGGCGGCGGCGGCGTTCCTGGCCTGGAAGGGCGGAGCGCGGGGCCGCCTCTGTCTCCTGATGCTGATCCTGATTGTCTGGCCGGGGGATTCCTACGTTTGCAACACGATCAAGCACGCCGTCGCCCGGCCGCGCCCGTTCGTCACGCTCGCAGACGCGCGTTTGCCCGCCAGCAGCGGCGGGGGACTGGCGGCGGCCCCGACAATGGGAAGCCCGGAACGCGGCCCGATCCCGGGTCCCGGCCGGGGCGATTACAACAGCATGCCGTCGTCGCATGCGGCCAATTGGTTTGCCGCCACGATGATTTTCCTGGTCTATTATCGCCGGAGTTGGCGTTTCCTGCTGCCTCTGGCCTGCCTCGTCGCGTTTTCGCGGGTTTACAATGGCGTGCATTATCCCAGCGACGTTCTCGCCGGAGCCATCCTGGGAGCCGGCTATGCCGCCGCCGGCTTGTGGGCGTTCGAAGCGATCTGGCGATGGGCCGGGCGACGGTGGTTTCCACTGTGGTGGGAGAAACTCCCGTCGCTACTAAATGCCGAATGCGGAACGCAGAATCCAGAAGTTGAAGTTGGAAACCCAAAACCAAGTGCTCAAGACTCTCCAAAGGCGCCTCTCGACCCTCAAATTTCGGCTGATACCCATTGGCTCCGACTCGGCTATGTGCTGATCGGAGTGTTGTTGCTCTTCCGCCTCTTTTACCTTGCGAGCGGCGTCATCGAGCTGACCGAGGATGAAGCGTATCAGTGGACGTGGTCGAAGCACCTGGCGCTTTCCTATTACAGCAAACCGCCGTTGATCGCCTATACCCAGTTTCTTGGCACGCATCTCTGGGGCGATACGGAATTGGGGGTCCGCTTTTTTTCCCCGGTCATCGCGAGCATCCTGGGTCTTTTGTTGCTCCGTTTCTTTGCGCGTGAAGTCAACGCGCGCGCCGGCTTTTTCCTGCTGCTCATCATCACGGCGACTCCCCTGATGGCGCTCGGGTCCATCTTGATGACGATCGATCCGTTGTCGATTCTATTCTGGACCGCCGCGATGATGGCGGGGTGGCGCGCCGTGCAACCGGAGGCTGGAACCGGGTGGTGGCTCTGGACGGGGTTGTGGATGGGGTTGGGTTTCCTGAGCAAATACACGGAGCTGTTTCAACTGCTCTGCTGGATCGTGTTCTTCAGCCTGTGGAGACCGGCTCGCGCGCAGCTTCGCCGGCCCGGACCTTACCTCGCGTTGCTCATCAACCTGGCCTGCGCCCTGCCCGTGATCCTCTGGAATCAACAACATCAGTGGATTACCGTCACCCATGTCGCCGAGGATGCGAGCATCGACCGGGTCTGGCACCCGACGCTGCGCTATTTCTTCGACTTCATGGGCCAGGAGACCGCGCTGCTGAATCCTATTTTCTTCGGGGCGACGATCTGGGCTTCGATCTTTTTCTGGCGGCGGAGCCGGAACGACCCGCGGTTGGTTTACCTGTTCAGCATGGGCGCGCCCCTGTTTTTATGCTATGGGCTCTACACGTTCCACTCGGGTGTCCTGCCGAACTGGATCGCGCCTTCCGTGCTGCCCCTCTTCTGCCTGATGACCATTTACTGGGACACGCGGTGGCGGCTGGGCAGCCGGGCCATCAAGGGATGGCTCATCGGCGGGCTCGTCATCGGGTTCGCCGTGGTGTCGCTGTTGCACGACACCGACCTGATCCAGAAAGTCGCCGGCCGGCCCTTGCCCCCCAAACCCGATCCCTTGACCCGGGCGCGCGGTTACCGGGCCATGGCCGGGATGGTAAACCAGGCGAGGGAAAAGTTGCTCGCGGAAGGTAAGCCGGTTTTCATCATCGGCGCCCATTACGGCATCACCGGCCTCATCAGTTTCTATCTGCCGGAAGCAAGAACCAACGTGGTCAGGCATCCGCTCGTTTTCTTTCTTTCGTCGGACCGGCCGCTCAACCAGTACTATTTCTGGCCGGGTTATCGGGAGCAGCACGACGGGCAGAACGCCATCTTCGTGCGCGAGATTTCCGGGCCTCCGCTGGTGCACGATTGGGTTCGCAGGTGGCTGGCTGGCCAAACCAACCTGCTCCGCCACCCACCGGAACCCGCGGCGGCCCCTCCCGTGCTCTCGAAGGAGTTCGATTCCGTGACCGATCTGGGTTTGTATTATGTCCTCTATCGCGGCCGTGTGTTCCACACCCTCCAACTCTTTGAATGCCGCAACCTCAGATGAGTGCGCCGCGCCGCCGCGCGCCCGCACCTTCCCGATCCTCGACTATGATCTGGCTGCGACGCTCACCTCCGGCCAGGTCTTTCGATGGGAATTTCAGGATCGTTGCTGGACCGGCGTGATCGGGAAACGCTGGTTGCGGCTGAGTTCGGAGGGAGGTTCGATCACGGCGGAGACCGCCGAACCGGTCGCCGACTGGAACTGGTTGAGGGATTACCTTCAAACCGATCTGGACCTCGGCGCGGTGCTCGAGACGTTTCCGGACGATGAACCGATGCGGGCGGCGGTGGATTCATGCCGGGGACTGCGCCTGTTGCGCCAGGAACCCTGGGAATGCCTGGCGTCCTTCATTCTCTCCTCCACGAAACAAATCGTGCAGATCCGGCAGATCGTCGCGTTACTCTGCGAACAATTCGGCGAGCCGATCCCAGGACGGCCCGGCGGGCCGCCCGCCCGCGCCTTCCCGTCGGCGGATCGCCTTGCGCGCGCGTCGGAATCCGGGTTGCGGGCGTGCAAAATGGGTTTTCGCGCGCCTTACCTGCTGGCCACGGCCCGGCGGGTGGCGGAAGGCGAAGTCGATCTCGATCGCCTGCGCGAATTGACGCTGGAAACGGCGCGCGCGGAACTGATGAAGCTGGCCGGCGTGGGAAGGAAAATCGCCGATTGCGTCCTGCTGTTCGCCTATGGGTTTCCATCGGCGTTTCCCGTGGATGTCTGGGTCGTAAAGGCATTTCAGGGGCTTTACTTCCCGAAACGCCGCGTGAAGGCGGCGCGGTTAAGGAGATTTTCCGAAACTCACTTCGGTCCGAACGCCGGCTACGCGCAGCAATACCTGTTTCACTACATGCGCACAAATGCGCGGCGGTCGCTCTTCATCCAATGAAAACCCTCGATGTGCTCTTCACTCCGGCTGATTTCGCGGCGCTTTCGCGGCGCAATCTCGACGATACCTTGTGCGTGGTCTTTGACGTCTTTCGCGCCACGAGCTCCATGGTGGCGGCCCTGGCGAATGGCGCTCCGGCGATCATTCCCGTGGCCGAGATTCCGGAGGCGCTGGTCCTCCGTCGGCAGGATCCCGGCGTGCTGCTCGCGGGTGAACGCGACGGCGTCCGGATCCGCGCCGGGCTCACCGGCGGCCAGGACTTTGACCTGGGCAATTCCCCGCGCGAGTTCACGCGGGAGGCGGTTTCCGGTAAAACCATTGTGATGACCACCACCAACGGGACCCGGGCCCTGCGCGCTTGCGCTCATGCGCGCGAGGTTCTGATCGGCTCGTTTCTCAACCTGAAGGCCATCGCGGACAAAATCGCACAGGACCGCCCGCAAAACCTGCTGATCGTTTGCAGTGGAACCTTCGACCAGGCGGCCTACGAGGACGCATTGGCCTCAGGTGCGCTTTGTGAACTGGTGTGGCAGGACTTCGCCGCCGGCGACGTTTCCGATTCGGCTCTCATGGCCCGGCGTCTGTTCCAGCAGGCGCAAAGCGAATTGCCGGAAGCGGCATCCCAGTCCCGCAACGGGCGGCGGTTGCTGGGTCGTCCCGAATTGCGGGAGGACGTGGCGTTCTGCCTGCGGCGGGACATATTTGCCTTTGTCGCCGGTCTGGGTCCGGACGCGAAGGTCAGGATGATCCGGAACGGGTGATTCACGGCGCGTCGATGCCGCATCCAAATCATCGAACATTCAACAACCCTTTGACAGGGCCGACCTGCGGGCCGGCCAGGACGCGCGGCAGCGCGTCCCTACCCATGAGCCGCTACGCCGTCTTCCGGTAGCTCGCCACGACCCACTCGCTCAGCACCTTGTCCGGCGCTTCCACGGCGTCACGGTCGATCATGAATTCCTGCGGACCGGAATTCCGGGTGATCAACTTGAGGCCGAACTGAAAATCCTTGAACCGCGTCGCGCACAGGTCGCGCATGGATTGTGATTTCGCGAGCGCTTCGTCCACCAGCAGGTCCGTGGCGGCCTCGGTGAACCGGATGTTGATTCCGTGAGATTCCTGGAATCGGCGGGCAAATTCCTGGACCAGTTGGCGCGCGACCTGGCGCTCTTCCAGACCCGGATCAACCAGGATTTCCTTGAGCTCCGCCGCCGGATTCTCCACCAGGTCGCCCGTGACGACAAACCGCTTCACCGTGCTAGAGGGCAACTCGAATTTGTGGTCGCGAAAGAGGCGCTCACACACCGTCATCAGGCCGCGCGCGCCGGTTTGCTCGCCGCCGGCCTGTTCGGCAATGCGCCGCATGCCTTCTTCGGAAAAGAGCACCTCGATCCCGTAAGCCGCAAAATCCTCTTCGTACTGGCGGATGATGCTGCCCTCGGAATTTTTCAGAATCAGGAAAAGGTCGTCGGCGTTCAGTGAATGGCAGACGACGCGCACGGGCAGCCGGCCGATGAACTCTGGCTCGAATCCGAACTCGATGAAGTCCCGTGTTTGCGCCGCGGCAAGCACTTCCTCGGAAGTTTCGGGCGGTTGTTCCCGAGCGGCGAACCCGATGGTGGCCTCGCGCAGCCGTTTGCGGGTGATTTTTTCCAGGCCGTCAAACGCACCGCTGACGATGAAGAGAATGTGCTTCGTGTTGATCGTGCCCGGCGATTTGCGCCCCCGCTGCGATTCCATCATGGCCTGGATCTGACCAGCGATGTCCGTCGGCGATCGGACCGGGACCTCGGTTTCCTCCATCAGCTTCAGAAGGTTTGTCTGGACGCCGCGCCCGCTGACGTCGCGCACGGCCAGGTTGCCGGCCGCGGCGATTTTGTCGATCTCATCGATGTAAATGATTCCGTACTGGGCGCGGGCGACGTCGCCCTCCGCGAGGCGGACCAGATCGCGCACCATGTCTTCGACGTCGCCGCCGACGTAGCCCGTTTCCGAGAATTTTGTGGCGTCGGCTTTGACAAAGGGCACGCCGATCAATTCCGCGACGCTGCGGATGAGATAGGTTTTGCCGACGCCGGTGGGGCCGACAAGAATGATGTTTTGTTTGGCGTAGTTCGGGCTCTCCGCGCCTTCGAGGGCCATGCGCACGTGGTGATAATGGTCGCAGAGCGCCACGCTCAAGACCTTCTTGGCCTCATCCTGCCGGATCACAAAGCGGTCGAGATATTCCTTCACCTCGCGGGGCTTGAGCTTGAACTCGAAGGCGCCGGGCTTTGTTTCAACTCCCGGTGGCGGCGGTTCGAAGCCGGCCTGGGTCGAGGGGGACGCCGTCTCTCCGCTTTGAAAATGCTGGCGGACAAAATCCGAAAGGTGCCGCTGAAACTCCTCCGGCGGGAGAGGTCCGTGTGGAGTGGACGCGTTCATGATTCGGTCGCTTGCAATCCCGGTTATCCGGGATCATTCTTGTCATCATAACCCACTTTTGCCATAAGACCAGAGCGTGAACGCAGATTTCCCATGCGCGAATCCAGAGTGGTTTGCGGCGGCCATCCGGCGCTTCGACGAGGAGAATTCCCGCGATCCGTGTGCGGAGGTCGTCCACGGAGTGGCGCACCCGCGCGAGGCCCTTTACGCCCGACGGCTGACCGATTGGGTGTTGAAACTCCGCCCGGACGCCTCCGAGGAACTCCGGCTGGCGGCGCGTTCGCAGCACCTCTGCCGTTGGAAGATTCCGCGCGATTCCTACCCCATGACGCGCGCCGGCTATTTGCGCTGGCGCGAGGCGCTCAAACAGTTCCACGCGCAGAAGGCGGGCGAGATTCTGAGGGAGGTCGGTTACCCGGACCCCATCGTTCACCGGGTGCAAAACCTGAACTTGAAAAAGGATTTTCCCGGCGATCCGGAAGGCCGGGTCCTGGAGGACGCCCTGTGTCTCGTCTTCCTCGAACATCAACTGGCCGATCTCGCCGCCAAAACGGGCGAGGACAAGGTCATCGGCGCCTTGAAGAAATCCTGGAATAAAATGACGCCCGCCGGCCAGGCGGAGGCGGCGAAGCTCTCCTTCGGCCCGCGCGAGAAGGCCCTGCTCGAGCGCTCCCTGAATGTCCGCCCCGCCGACGGATTCCCGCGCCGCGGACCGTGAGCATTTCCAAAGAAAACGGGCCTTGCGATTTTGCGGCCGCCGGGTAATCTTCACGGCCATGGGTCGGGGTCGTAGCTCAGTTGGTAGAGCGACTGGTTCGCAATCAGTAGGTCAGGGGTTCGAATCCCCTCGGCTCCACCAGTTTTTCAAGGCACTGTAATATACATGATCGACTCCGTTGACACGAACATTTGGGGCTTTTTGGCCGTCCCGGTCGGCGTGCTGCTCTGCTTCGGACCGGCGCTGTTTGTCTGGGTGAAAGACGAATACTTCTCGCGGCCGCCGGGCGGTCCTAAAGGCGATCTGTAAGCCTGCATACAAACTGGTTTCCCCGCCGAACCCCGTGACCTTTTCCGAACCGGCAGTCGCGGAATGAAGCCCGATGGAATTCTGAAACATGTTGCGGCGGCCTTTGGCATCGCCCTGGTGGTTTACAGCGTCGCTTACACCGGGATCGAGCATCGTCGCACGCGACAGGGACCGTGGAGGGTCGTTTTCACAAACGATGTGTCCGGTGCACCTGCCATTCTGATCGACCAGCCGAGGCTGACGATCACCAACGTCCTGATTGCCTTCCAAGGACAGGCGCTCCCGGCCGGGGGCAGCACCGGACCGGTTGCGTTCGGCGAACCGCGACCCGTGCCCTGGGATGTGCCTTTCGGCAAATGCGTTTTCACGGACACCACGTCTCTGCCCGGCACGATTGTCTTCGAACTGTTCGGCCACGAAATCCAACTGCTGCCTCGCGTCTTGACTATCGACAAATCGGAACGACCGTGGCACTCGAATGAAACCATCGTTCTGTCGCGGGCATCGGACGCGGCATTTCAGCGGGAGTGAGTGTTGAATTGAATATGAATGCGCGACTCAAAAACAAATGGATCTTGATCACCGGCGCGTCGAGCGGATTTGGCGCTGCGGCGGCACGGGCTTTTGCCGCGGAAGGCTCGAGGCTTCTGCTCGGCGCCCGCCGCGTGGAACGCTTGAAAGAGGTCTCCGTCGCGGCGCAGGCGGCGGGCGCCCCCGCCGCGGAGTTTCATTCCCTGGATGTCGCCAGCACCGCCAGCGTGAAGGAGTTCGTGGATTGGGCCCGCGGTCGGACCGATCGCGTGGACGTTCTGATCAACAACGCCGGAGGCGCGCAGGGGCTGGACCCAATCGCGTCCGGCAAGGATGAGGACTGGGAGGCGATGTTCCAGAGCAACGTGCTGGGCATCCTTCGCATGACTCGTGCGGTGCTGCCGCTCATCCCTCATGACGCCGGCGGCAGCATCCTCAACATTGGATCGGTCGCCGGCCATACGGCGTACGAGGGCGGCGCGGCGTATTGTGCGGCAAAGGCCGGTGAATTGCAGATCACCCGCGCGCTGCGCCTCGAGTTGAATGGCACCGGCATCCGCGTCGGCACCGTGGACCCCGGGCTGGCGGAAACGGAGTTTTCATTGGTGCGATTCAAGGGCGATGCTCCCCGCGCCAAAAGTGTTTACGAGGGCGTAAAGCCGCTCACGGCGGAAGACATTGCGGAGATTCTGGTCTGGGTGGCCGGCCGGCCGGCGCACGTGAACATCGATGAATTGATCGTCAAGCCGGTGGACCAGGCGGCGGTCCACAAGGTGTTTCGGCGGAAGTTTTAAAACGCATCCGCGCTGCTTCCAGTTAAAATCCCCGGTTTGCGCGCCAGAGCAACACCGCGCCGAGCGCCTGAAAGAGGAAATTCGGCGCCCACATCCACAGGTGCGGGGCCAGGTCGGCCCTATTGGACTGGGAACTGGCGACGATGAGGAGAGCATAGTAAACCGCCACCAAACCGAGGGCGATGGCAACTCCGATATTGGTTTCGCGCCGTTGGACGCATATTCCGAGCGGAATGCCCACGAGGGTGAAACTGAAGCATGCGAACGAAAAGGCCACCTGCCGGTGGAGTTGCACCCGGATGGGTTCCGTGATGTCGTTGCGCTGCTGCTGCAAGTTGCGCCTGAAGGCGCGCAAGGCCTCCGGTGGAAGCCTGGGTGTGGGCAGGTTCATCCGGCGATCCAAATCCCGAATCGCATCGCGCAATTGGAGGAACGTCATGTCGCTGATGCCGGGCTTTTCGGACCTTTTCCCCACTCCGCTCAGGTTGAGTTCGAACGTCGCCTCGCCGGAAACACCCGCGACGCCGCCGGAAACATAGACAATGGTTGCGTCGTAGAGATGCAGAATCAGTTTTTGGTTGGGAGCGTCCACTTCGATGCGGCCGCGCGGGGCGCGAACGGTCATTTCGATGTTGGTTTCATCCTTGCTGAGCTGGAACAGCAGCACGTCCTGCAGGTTCTGGTTCCGGTTTCTGCCTGCGTAAACGATGTAACCCGGAAAATCGTCGATGGGCTGGCCTTCCGGCAGGCGGAGGTTGGACAACATCACCGCCCTGAGATCGACGCGCAGGTTGTTGTAGGCGACACGGCATCGGGGCGCGATGTCCAGGTTCACGGCGGCGCTGAGGGCGCAGAGCACCAGGCTCAGGAGCAGGACCGGCATGATGAGCGACAGCAGGCTGATGCCGCTGGCGCGCGCGGCCGTCAGTTCCTGGTCGGCGCTGAACCGGCCGAAGACCAGCAGGGTGGCCGTGAGCATGCCGATCGGCAGGGCGAACGCGCCCACGAAGGGAATGAGCAGACCCACCGCCTTTACGAACAGGCCGAAGGTGGCCTGGTGGCTGACGAGCAACGGCAGCAGTTCCCGCAACACGCTCCCGAGCAGCAGCACCAGAGTGCACACCAGCACCGTCATCGCCAGGGAGGCGACGACTTGTCGAAGCAGGTATCGGTGCAGCGTTTTCAAACCGGTCCAACAGCCGGTGCCTTGCGCGGCGCAACGCGGCCGCCCAGCAGCATGAGTCAGCGACGGAAAGAGTCAAGGCGCGTTCGGGGCGGGATTGTTCCGGACGCAACGACTGGTGCTACGCACACGGTCGTGGTCCGCAAGGCTGTGGACCGCGGCTGTGTCCGCTGCGGACCAGCCGCAGCACCGTAAACGCCACGTTCGGCAAAGAGGTATTGACAGTCACCACGCATTTCAACCGTGCCTTGCTCGGGGCTGTCCGTTCCAACGATGCATGACAATCTCCAACCATGGGCTTTGTTTTGATTTGGCGAATCGAACGCCCTCCCGGAACCGACCCGTTTACCGTGTCGCGTTTTGTGCCTCACGTTGCGTAAGAATGGGGTCGAGAAATTCGTAGCGGCCGCGGTGCTCGTCTGGAGCGGAGCCAGGGTTGGCCCCGAGATGCATCACCTGGTAACCGCCCCGGCTGTTGTAAGCTGGCCATCGCGGCAGGTCCGGGCCGTTCGGATCGCCTGTCTTTGCGAAATTGGCCCAGCAGGAGGACATGAGTTCCGAGACCTCGCGGTCCTCAGGCCGCCATGGCAAATTCTTCGAGGAGAGCACCCGGAATACGAACTCGATTTCGGAGGCGTGCGGCGCCGTCGGCTCCGTGCCCGGCTTTGCGTTCGCGGGCAGTGGAAGGGTCTGATCGAACTCGTACCGGAACACCGGAGACTCGCCGGTCCTGAGCTGCATTTCGAGCCATTCCCAGGTGGAGTACGCGATGAACTGGTCCCCGGCGAAATCCTGCGCCGCCCGCTTTGCCTGGGCATCCGTCGTCGCTGGATAGACCTTCAGAAAAGCTTCCGCGTTGCTGCCGAACCGGGCCTTGGCGCGCGCGACATAGTTTTCGACGGTCGGCTCGTCCTCGGCAAAGAAGGACCGGAAGCTTCCTTCGTCTTTATTCCATCCGGCCAGAAGCGGGACGTGGCTTTGCTTCCCAGCGGCGTAGATGGAACGACAGTCCGCCGGCAGGAAGTAGCCGTCGATGTCCGGCGAGAAATCCTGCCGCGGCTGCTTCAGCGCCGCATCGAGCACTTCTTTGGCGGGCTTGGCCCGCAGCGCCTCGATAGAAGCTGTCCCAAACGCCGACTCCGCGAATTTCACGCCTGCTTTTTCGGCTTCGACGCGCGAGTTCGACGACAGGGTGGCGCCGAAGAACGCGCCACTCTCGCCGATTGCGCGGCGGAACAGGCCTCGCGCCAGGGGCGACGCCATCAGCGCACTGACCGAGAACGAACCGGCCGATTCTCCGAAGATCGTGACATTATCGGGGTCTCCGCCAAACGCGGCGATGTTCTTCTGGATCCATTCGAGCGCGGCGACCTGGTCCAGAAGCCCGTAATTGCCCGACGCATTGTGTCCCGACTCTTTGGTGAGCTCGGGATGCGCGAAGAAGCCAAACACACCCAGCCGGTAGTTGAAGCTGACTACCATGACGCCCTTCTTCGATAGGTTTCCCCCGTCCTGGCGGGGTTCGGAGGAAGAGCCCGCGACGAATCCTCCTCCGTAGATCCATACCATCACCGGCAGCTTGACCTGAGTGGGATCGGCCGGCATCCAAATATTGAGATACAGGCAGTCTTCCCTGGGCCCATCGTCGTGGAAAATCATGTCATCGAAGATGCGTCCCTGCATGCTGCGCGGCCCGTAGTCGACGGCTCTCCGGACACCGGTCCAGGACGGGGCCGGCTGAGGCGCCTTCCACCGCAACGGGCCGACCGGCGGCGCGGCATAAGGAATGCCCTTGAAGGTGCGCACCTTCCCGTCGGCGCTGACCACGCCTTCCAGCACGCCATTGGCGGTGCGGACCTGCACGTGGCGCAACTGCTGCGCATGCACGGCATTCAATCCGAGCAGCAGCGCAAACAACATGACCCATTTCTGTCGATGAAGCTTCATCGTTTTCTCCTGTGATGTCTCGTATGTCGCGAGACGGTTGAACCTCATTTCAGGCCCATCTGGTCTAACCGATCATTCCCTGGCGTAAGGCTTAACAAAGTTGACTTCGGATAACAAGCTGACTTGGAGCGAAACGCTGTTCCGCCTCCTCGTTTGTGAGGTGATGCCGGGCGCGCGTCACCGCCAAACCCACCACCGGCGGATAGGAACGGTCGGCCTTCATCCGCGGCTCGATGTATTCGATCACTTCAAAAAGCAACCGGTTGGATTGTTCGTAGGTCAACCCGGTTAATCGCTCGATGTAACGCGTTGCGCGGTCGATGAGCTTGAGATTGCTCGCGACCACCCAGATCATGGTGTTTCCCATCACGCGTCCCAGCCGGACCATCGTGCAGGTGGAAAGCGCGTTCAACGTCAGCTTCAGCCCCACCCGCGTGATGCCGTCCAGCAGGAAATCGGTTCGGGGCGCCGGGATCAGCACGGTCGGGGATGGAACACGCATCCCCGCGGCTTGCCCGGGGCCTGAAGCTGGCGCTGCGCGGTGATGCCCGCCCCGCTCGCAGGCTGCCGCGAACGCCTCTCCGATGCTTTCGAGCGAACCGGCGTCGCCGAAATAAATCAACCCGACCCTGACGCCGGAATCCCCCGCCCTTTCGAGTTGAACGCGGTGAAACCCGGCCGGCGAAAGCAGCGATTCCTTTTCCGCCTGCCCCAGAATGCCGACGGCGCTGTCTCCGCTTTTCAACACCCGGTGTTCGAGCCCGTCCAGACCCAGTTTGAATCGCATCAACTCCGCGCAACTGATCCTGCGCACGATTTGACACGAGCGCGCGGCGTCCCGGCTGCCGACCAGTTCCAGAACCCGGGCCTCGGTCCATTCCACGCATCGCGGCGGGCGTTTGAGGATTCTCTCCCACGCCCGCGGCGTGTCCGTCGCGGGCACAAACAGAAACGACCACGACTCCTCCGCCGCCGTGTCGTCGAATCTTCTGAACGGCGGCGTGCAATAAGTCGGCGACCGCTCCGTCGTGTCGGTCAGCACGTCGATGCCGAACCCGTCCGCGTAATACGTGTTCTTGTGTCCCGCGCGATAGACCGATTCCTCGAGCGACACCAGTCCCGCAAGCTGCGAACGCACCTGCAGCGACCGCAACGTCGCGTGCATCTCCATGAGCTTTTCGAGAAATTGTCCGGGAACACTCCCCGAATCCAGGTTGGCGCGCCCGCCCGGTTCCAGCTCCTTCATCAGATCTCGCACCACCATCTCCAGCACCGTCAGTAGCACGCAAAGCTGAATGGTGGTCGCCTGCATCCGCGTCGAGCCGGTGATCGCCATCGGTCCCGTCGTCAAATTGATCTTCGCGATGCGCGGATCCCCGATGACTTCGCCGCTGCGCTCGATGTGCCGGCAGAGCACGCCGTCCGGATTGTTGTAAACGAACCAGACCCTAGCCCCGACTTCCACGCCCTTCCAGGCCGTGCCGATCACGAACGACGTCTCGCCCCCTTCGGTGATCGCAAACACCACGTCCTTGTCCGTCACGCCCAGATCGCCGAGCTGCTGTTTGCCGAACGCGGCGAAATCCTCGAAGCCTTCGACTGACTTGATCAGGGCGAAATCGCCGCCGGCCATCACGCTGAACGCCCGGTTTTCCCAGTCCTCCGCCGGAGGCGAACAGACCAGCCCGCGCGAGCGTTCGCGTTGCCAGAAATCCCGCCAGATCGAAACCAATTGGATGCTCAACCGGCCGGTGGATCCGCAACCGGTGAAAAAGACCTTGCCGCCCTCCCGGAGCGCCGTGAGGACTGATTCCTTGATCCGGCCCGCCAGGTCTGATTCGGCGAACTCCCGGTATTTCGCCACGACGTCGGCATCCACCTGGAACAAAAGATCGAGCGCGGCCGCGATGTCCTGTGCCGCCACGTCGCTGAGCGTGGCCGTGACAGGATGCGAGGATTCCGTGACCAGCATGCCGAGTTTGAACTGGCCGCTGATCTTGAGAAATTCCTCGAAACGTTTGTCGGACGCTTCACTCATCGAAACCCGCGTGTGATGCCTGCCTGCGCACGTCTCCCGGGGCCGCGCCGCCATCCAGGAGGATCGCGGCCAGCGTGGTGTAACGGGCGCCGCCCGGCGAAAGCTCGCTGCGAATGATTTCAACCTTGCCGGCGATCCATTCGCCGAAATCCCGCTCCGCCATTCCGGCCGCCAGTGTTGCGAACGTTTGCGCCTGCGGACATTTGAGGCCCCGTGCGCGGCCCAATGTCACGTGCCCGGTGAATTCCCCTTCCGCTGTTTCAGCCGTGAACTCCTTGACTGCCGCATCGACAACCGGTTGAAGCTTCGGCAGGAATCCTTCGCGGTCATGCACTCCCGCCCAAATCACGCGTGGCGATTTCACGTTCGGAAAAGCGCCGATTCGTTCGGCGCGCAATCGCAGAGCCGGAAAGGCATGGCAGACCCTTTGCACGGCGAAAAGCAGCGACTCGATCCTGTCGGCGGGCACGTTTCCCATGAATTTGAGCGTCAAATGAAACTGTTCGCGCTTCGTCCAGCGCACACACTCCTCCGGCAGGGCGCGGCGCAATTCCGCCTGCGCCTTTTCAATCCCGGCCTTGACCTCCTCGGGAAGTGAAATCGCAACAAACAGCCGACACGATTCCATTCAGGGCAACGGCTCGCTTCGCGCCGCCTTCAGGAGCTGATACCATTCCTCTCGAGTCAGCTCCACCTCCGTCGCCTTCACCGCTTCCCGGATGTGGTCGGGGTTCGTCGAGCCAATGATCGGCATGATGTTGCTCGGATGCTTGAGGAGCCACGCGAGCGCCACCACCGTCCGGGCCACGCCGTGTGACTTCGCAATTTCCTCGAGGACCGGCAGGAACTGCTCCGGACGATATGCCTGTTGCGCCGCCAACAACCGCCGGGCGCCATCGCCGATCGAACCGCCCGCCAGCGGGCTCCAGGCCATAGGGGTGATTTTCTCGATCAGGCATTGGTCGAGCGTCCCATCCGTGAAGGCATCGAGCTTCGCCAGGCTGATCTCCACCTGGTGCAGGATCAACGGCATCGGACAGGCGACCTGCAACGCCGTCACGAGGGAGGGACGAAAATTGCTGACGCCAAACCAGCGCACCTTGCCGGCATCGCGCAATTGGACGAAGGCCCTCGCGATCTCCCGCGGGTCGGCCAGGTAATCGGGCCGATGCAGCATGTAAATGTCGATGGTCTCGATCCCCATGCGCTCGAGCGAGCCCTCGCACGAGCTGACGATGTATTCGGCGGAGAAATCCCAACAGTGCGGCGAGCCGGCTTTCGGATAGTCGGGAGGCCGCACCCCGCACTTGGTCAGGATCCGGATCCCCTCGCGCATCCCGGAGACCTCCTTCAACGCCGCGCCCAAAATTCGCTCGGCCTCGCCCCGGCAATAAATGTCGGCGTTGTCGAACAGGGTGTAATCCGCCTCGAAAGCCGCGATCGCCGCCCGGCGTCCGGCGTCCCGGCCCTGCGGTGTGACTTCGGCCGGATTCCACGTTCCTCCCAGACGCCAGCAGCCGTATGCCAGCCGGCTGGCGGTCAATGAACTGACTCCGAGCGGTATGGTTTTCATCTTTTGAAAATGAGTTTTCAGTTTAGGAGCCGGAGAGTGTTTCCGCAAAGGGTTAATTTTCATGGTAGGGACGACCTGCGGTCGTCCGGCCACGCGCAGCGCGGCCCTACCACCAAATGCATCCAAAGGAATTCCAGATCAGGACAGTCCCCTCAATCGCGAATACTTGCGTTTCAAGGCCGTTGAGGCAAGCTGCGCCGGTTGAACCGCATCTCCGTCCAGGCCTTCAAACGAAGCCGTTATCCCACGGCCATCGCCGCGGGTGTATTGCTCGGCATTTCCTTCCCGCAAACCGGCGTTGCCGGGTTCGCGTGGATCGCGCCCGGTCTGATGCTCCTGGCGGCCTGGGGCAAACGCGGCCTCGAAAGCTTCCGCATCGGCTACGTCGCCGGACTGGCGCATTATCTGACATCGCTGCGATGGCTGCTCCTCATTCCGGTGACCGGCTTTCCAATCCTGGGCTGGATCGCGCTGTCCGCCTATCTCGCGCTTTACCCGGCCGCCTGGGTGTGGCTGTCGTCCTTTCAAATTTCAAATTTCAAATTTCAAATTTCAAATCCCGATGACGGCGCGCATGCGTGGCTGGCCGCGGCGGAGCGCCTGACGGCCCGGGGTTGGAGCGGGCGAATGCTCTGGGCGCTTTCGTGCGGCGCGAGCTGGGTTGCGTTGGAAATGCTGCTGACGCGGCTGCTGGGCGGGTTCCCGTGGAATCTGCTCGGCGTGTCGCAACACCGGCTCCTGCCCCTGATCCAGTTCGCCTCGCTGACCGGCGTCTGCGGCGTGTCGTTTTTGGTGGTGTGGACTTCCGTCTCGCTCCTGTGCGCCGCCGCCGCCGTATTGGGGCGGCCCAACCTGCGTTCGGCCTGGATGGGGGAAATCATCCTGCCGTTCGTGACGATCGTGGCGCTTTTTGTGTTCGGGTTCCATCGGCTCCGGCAGACGCCCGCCGCTTCGCGCGAGTTGAGCGTCACGCTGGTGCAACCCAGCATTCCCCAGACGCTGATCTGGGACGTCAGGGAAAACACAAACCGGTTTCTCCAGGAAATCGAACTTTCCGAACGCGCGCTGGCGGAGAAGACCGATCTGCTGATCTGGCCCGAAGGCGCGGTGCCCCAATTCGACCAGCCGAGTTATATCGCCATCACAAATCTGATCCGCTCCCATCACGTCTGGATGCTTTTCGGCGCCGACGACGTGGAGCCGCGCCCGGCCGCTGTGGGCAGGGAGGATTACGACGTATACAACGCCGCGTTCCTGTTCGACCCGCAAGGACGCCACGCGGCCACCTATCGCAAGCGGAGCCTCGTCATATTCGGCGAATACATTCCGCTGGAAAAGTGGCTGCCGTTCATCAAATGGTTCACCCCCGTTCAAGGCAGCTACACGCCCGGCAATCGCCCGGTGCAACTCGAACTGCGGGATCGGGAGGCGAAGACTTCCGCGTTGATCTGTTTCGAAGACGTCTTTCCGCAGCTCGGACGCGAGGCGGCGGCGCCGGACACGGACTTTCTTGTGAACCTGACCAACGACGGCTGGTTCGGCGAAGGCGCGGCCCAATGGCAGCACGCCGCCAACGCGCAGTTTCGCGCGATCGAAAACGGCCTTCCGCTCATCCGCTGCACCAATACCGGCCTGACCTGCTGGTTCGATCCCTGCGGCCGACGACGCGATGTCTTGACGGACACCCTCGGAAGCATCTATGGCCCGGGCTTTATGACGGTGAAAATTCCGCTCCAGGCCCCGGGAGCAGAGCGTCCGCCGACGTTCTACAATCAACACGGGGATTGGTTTGGCTGGGGATGCACGGCGATGGCGGCGGCGGCAACGCTTCGCGCAGGACTGGGAAAGCGCCGTAAAGAGGCTATGTGAAAAATGGGTGGAACGGACGACTCGCCCGTTCCGGTCGGCGACTCGCCGACCGGAAGAGCCGGAGGACTGAAGACACTTCGACGCGAATCTGCCCTGGAGCGCCCCTCCCCGTCCCGTCCGGAGGGTCGCCGGACGGAACGGGCCAGTGGCCCGTGCCACCCATTCCAGTTTTTCACACAGGCTCTAAACCCCGCGCTCCAGCCTTTGTTTGCATTCAGGGCCAGTAAGATGCGCCCAGCGCCGCCCGGAGTTGCACAGTTCCCAGCGTCATTGCAGACTGCGCGCATGGCCACGCGGTTCATGATCCGATCCCTCGCGACAGGCCTGATGACGTTCATCCTGGCCGGTTCATCCGCGACGGCAGCGGATCCGGCCTCGATCTCCATCGATGTCACACGGCCGGTCCACCGCATCCCCGATAGCCTGTGGGGAATCTTCTTTGAAGACATCAACCACGCGGGCGAAGGCGGCCTGTATGCCGAACTGGTTCAGAACCGCGATTTCGAAGCGAGCACCATCCCCGAGGACTGACGCGTGGATGGAACTAATATTTATACTCCGCTCGGCCGGAAGGTGCAGAAATGGTTTGCCAATGATCTCCCCGGATGGTCGCTGCTTGCCGAGGACGGAGCGGAAGGCGACATCGCCCTGGAATCCGCCTCGCCGTTGAACGATCGAAATCCGCATTCGTTGCGTCTTACCGTCAAAAAGCGCGGCGGGCGTTGCGGAGTGGCGAACGGCGGTTTCCGGGGGATGAATTTCAGCGCCGGAGAATGGTACGACCTGTCGTTCTATGCCCGCACCGAAACCAATGCGCATTTCGGAGTCGTGGTTTCATTGGAAAACGAGGATGGCCGCACGCTCTGCGAACGGGCGACTCTTCCGGAAGTGGGCGGCGACTGGAAGAAGTATACGATCGGCCTTCGCGCCCGCCACAGTGAACCCCGAGGGCGGCTGATTCTCGAGCTGTCCGACCCGGGAACAATCTGTCATCAAAGTCGTGAATCCCACCGCTCTGCCCGCGACCGCATCCATCACCCTCAAAGGCGCAACTCATCTCACCGGCACGGGCAGGGTCATCACCCTTGGAAATACCGAGGCGACTGCCGAGAACACCCTGGACCGGCCCGACCGCATCCTCCCGATGGAAACCGATTTCAATGGGACCACCCCGCAGTTCTCCCACCGGTTTGCCTCAAATTCCCTGACGATCCTGCGGCTGCCGATTTCCAAGCCTGCGCTCGTCGGGGCCGAACGGCAATAAGGCCGCCGGCTGGTGTACCCGCCAATGTGAATTGGCGGACCCCTCCCGCAGTGCCCTTCTCCGCCGTTTCACAATGGCGGCTATGGTGGCTCGGTTCGTGGGAAGCCTCGGATCCAAAAAAATTGGGCGCGCATGGGGACCATGAACCGCGATGGGGCGTGGCCGGGCGCGAAAGCATCCTGGACCTGCGGCAGCCCTCTGCCGCTTTTGAAACATCAACACGTGCCCAGCGCATGTTGGATCCGGGCAATTTTGTTCGTGATGATCCCGTCCACACCGATCCCGCACAACCGAACCGCGAGCTTTGGATGGTCCACGGTGTAAACCCAGACTCTCAGCCCGCGCGAGTGCGCAAGCCGGATGGCGTCCCTCGAAACCCGGCGGCTCCAAATCACGATGGCCGCCCCGGTCTTCTCCAATTCGTCCAGCCACCCCCGACCGCAGTTCCTGGAAAACCGGGAAGCCCTTCTGCCATCGGCCAGACTCACCGCCGGGCCGAGCGCACCCAGCACCTGCCCGGGCTCGATCTCATGAAACTCACGCAGGAACGACCAGTCGAACGACATGAGCACAACCCGGTTGATCCATCCGCCCTCGCGCAACAGCTTCGCACTGGCCGCCGCATCGCCCGACTTGTGCTCGACCAGCGGCACACCGCCGCCGGCCAGAATGAAATCCAATGCCTCCGTCAGCAGCGGCACTCCGACGCCCGCGAAGCGTGCACCAAACCAGCTTCCCGCATCCAACGCCCGAATTTTCTCCGCGGTCTTGCTCGCGACCCTCACGCGACGGCGACCCCAGACTTCGAGGGAATTCGTCGTCCGATCGAACGTGCTGTCGTGGATCACCACCGGCACGCCGTCCTGGCTGTGTCGATAGTCCAGTTCGATCAAATCGGCACCCGCGTCAAGCCCGAGCTCGAAGGACACCAGTGTATTCTCAGGCGCGACGGCGCCGTAACCGCGATGGCAAATCACTAAAGGGCGATCGATTGAAATCCGGTCCAGCGCGGGTGAACTTGATCCTGAGTTTGCCCTGCTTGACATTTGTATTCATTATCACAATTATGTCCATAGATGTCCATAGTGACTATTTCAGCGCTGGACATCCGTATCTGATGCAACTTACGGTCAAAGATGTCGCCGGGCTGTTGAACATCTCGGAAAAGACGGTGTATCGCTGGATTGACGAGCGAAAACTGCCGGGTTATCGCCTAAGCGGCCAATATCGCTTCAATCGAGCCGAGCTGCTCGAATGGTCCACCGCCAATCGGATCAATGTCTCTCCCCGCATCTTCGAGGAGCCTGAGAATCGCTCCGGACCGCTTCCGGAATTGTCCGATGCCATGGAAAGAGGCGGTGTTTTTTACCGCCTGACAGGCAGTAACAAGCCATCTGTGCTCAGAAATGTGGTTGAGGTGCTCAAGTTGCCCGACGCGGTGGATCGCGAATTCCTCCTCCAGGTTCTGCTCGCACGCGAAGCGCTGGAATCAACGGCCATTGGCGATGGCATTGCAATTCCGCACGTGCGGAATCCCATCGTGCTCCATGTTCCGGAGCCGGCGGTGACCTTGTGTTTTCTCGAGGCACCGGTGGATTTTGGAGCGCTGGACGGTCAGCCGGTCCAAACCCTGTTCACACTCATCAGTCCGACCGTCAAAGCGCATCTGCACCTGCTTTCGCGCCTGGCGTTCGCCTTGCGCGATCCCGATTTCAAATCCCTCATCGTTCGACAAGCCAGCCGGGACGAGATTCTTGGCGCGGCCAGGCGCATCAGCGACAGCCTGCGTGTTCCGGCAACTGTGGTGGAAAAGGAGACGGCGCAGTGACGTGGATGCTGTTCGCGCTGGCCTTTCTAGCCCTGGGCGCGGTGGTTACGTTGCTGATAAACCATCACGACCCGATCGTTTCCTGGCTGGGCGCAGGTTCGGTGGTCGTCGCGGCCGTGCTCGGCTCCATTCCGGCGGTGCAGGTCATGGCGGGCAGTTCCCTCGTCGAACGGTTTCGCATGCCCTGGCCCATCCCAATGGGGGAGTTTTTCATTGAGATCGATCCGCTCACCGCGTGGTTTCTTTTGCCGACGCTCCTGCTTTCGGCGCTGTCGGCCATCTACGGGGTGGGCTATTTGCGCAGGTGGCAGGGACGCCGCGGTCTTGGACCGGTCTGGTCGTTTTACTGTCTGCTGGTCCTGAGCATGACATTGGTTCTGCTGGCCCGCAACGGGATGCTGTTCCTGTTCGCTTGGGAGGTGATGGCTGTGGCGTCGTTCTTCCTGGTGACGTTCGAGCACGAATCCGAATCGGTGCGCGAGGCCGGCTGGATTTACCTGGTTGCAACACATCTCGGCACGGCTTTTCTGTTGGCATTTTTTCTTTTGCTGGCGCGCGACACTGGTTCCATGGATTTCACGGTTTGGGCGGCGAAAGGTGTCCAGGCGCAGCGGCTGGCCAGCATTCTTTTTTTACTGGCAGTCATCGGATTCGGCACCAAGGCCGGTTTCATGCCGCTTCACGTGTGGTTGCCGGAGGCGCATCCCGCCGCGCCGAGTCACGTATCGGCACTAATGTCAGGAGTGATGATCAAGACGGGAATTTATGGATTGCTACGTACGTTCACGTTTCTGGGCGCGCCGCCGTTGTGGTGGGGGTGGGGACTCATTGCCATCGGGTTGACTTCGGGTGTGCTCGGCGTGTTGTTTGCGCTGGCACAACATGACCTGAAACGGTTGCTGGCGTATCACAGCGTCGAAAACATCGGCATCATCACCTTGGGCCTTGGCGCCGGATTGTTGGGCGTGAGCACGGGTTCGCCTGTGCTTATCGTGCTCGGGTTCGGCGGCGGATTGTTGCATGTGGTCAATCACGCCTTGTTCAAAGGGTTATTGTTTCTTGGGGCCGGCGCGGTGTTGCATGGTGCGGGAACACGTGAAATTGACCATCTCGGCGGTCTGCTGAAACGAATGCCATGGACAGCAGCGACTTTTCTTATTGGCGCTGTGGCTATTTCGGGGCTTCCACCTTTGAACGGTTTCGTGAGTGAGTTCCTGATTTTTCTAGGTGCGTTCAAGGGCGGTATTTCGGCTGGCGGTGCAATTGCCGTGCCGTTGTTCGCGCTGATTGCCGGCCTGGCGTTGATTGGCGGGCTGGCGGCGGCGTGTTTCACCAAGGCATTTGGCATCGTGTTCCTCGGCGAACCGCGCAGTGAACACGCATCGCACGCGCACGAGGCGGATTGGACCATGCGATTGCCCATGCTGATACTGGCGGTTGGGTGCATTCTCATCGGTTTGTTCGCGCCGGTTGTCGTCGGAAGTTTGAAGACGGTTTTAGAAAACATAACGAAGTTACAACCCGCGACCGTCAGCGGAAACCTCGCCGCCACAACAAGTCCGCTGTCATTTATTGTGTTGGGGGCGGCTCTATTCCTGACGCTGCTGGCTGTGCTGATTTTGTTGCGACGCCATTTACTTGCGCGCCGTCGGGTGGAAGCGGACATCACGTGGGGATGCGGTTATGCGCAGCCGACCGCCCGGATGCAATACACCGCCTCATCGTTCGCCCAGCCGCTGACGGATTTATTCGGGCCGTTGCTTGGCACGAAGAAAAAAATTTCACCACCACACGGCCTTTTTCCTGAAGAAGCTGCGCTAAAGACCACCACGCCTGACATTTCTCATGAACAAATGTACCGGCCCGTGTTTGAACGTATCAATGAATGGCTCTCCCGGTTGCACTGGGTGCAACACGGCAAAGTCCAGCTTTACGTGCTCTACATCGCGGTGACGCTGATTGTTTTGCTGGTTTGGAAATTACGTTGAGCCATGAACGCCATTTCCTTCATTCCACTGTTGCTGGCGCTTACGCTGTCGCCGTTATTGCTTGGCGTTATCAACCGCACCAAGGCGTTTTTTGCGGGACGACATGGTCAACCGCTGCTTCAAACTTATTTTGATTTGTGGAAACTCCTGCAAAAAGGCGCGGTTTACAGCCGCACAACGACTTGGCTATTCCGTGCCGGACCAATGATTGGGCTGGCGGCGGCGTTGACGGCGACGCTGCTGATGCCGTTGGGTAAATGCCCCGCCTCGCTCGCGTTCCCGGCGGATTTCCTGCTCTTCGCTGGACTTCTCGGATTGATGCGGTTCTTTACCGTTGTCGCGGCGCTCGACACGGGTTCAAGTTTTGAAGGAATGGGAGCCAGCAGGGAGGTTTTTTTCTCCGCACTGACTGAACCGGCATTGTTCGTCGCGCTGGCGACACTGGTGCGAGAAACCGGGCAGCTTTCGCTCTCAACGATGTTTGGGCAGGTATCGAATGCCCATTGGCTCCACTCCGGGCCGGCGCTGGGGCTGGTGGTTCTTGCATTGATGATTGTGTTGCTGGCCGAAAACTCGCGCATTCCGGTGGACGATCCGAACACCCATCTCGAACTGACGATGATCCACGAAGTCATGGTGCTCGACCATGGCGGGCCGGACCTGGCGTTCATCTTTTACTCCGCGGCGTTGAAACTGTGGCTCCTGTCGGCGCTGGTGGTCGGCATCGTGTTGCCCGGGACGGGAGATCCCCGGCTCAACCTGCTCCTGGCCGTGGGCGCCGTGTTTGGGGTCGCGGTGATCGTCGGGGTGATCGAATCGGTCATGGCCCGGCTACGGCTGATGATCGTGCCGCAACTGCTCGTCGGGGCCGGCGCGCTGGCCGCAACCGCGTTTCTTTTGGCGCTCAAATTGAATTAGGCGACTCCGCATGCAAGGCACCAACATCATTCTCGTTCTGGTTGTGCTGACGAATCTGAAACTGCTCGGCTCGAGCCGGGTCGGTTCCTCCATCCGCGTCGTGGCCGCGCAGGGCGTCGTGCTCGGTCTCCTGCCAATCCTCGCACACGCTCACGAGATTTCCTGGCGTTACGCAGGGCTGGCGGTGGGGACCGTCGCGCTCAAAGGCATCGTGTTTCCCTGGTTCCTGTTTCGGGCCGTGCGCGAAGCCGAAGTGGCCCGGGAAATCGAGCCTTTCGTCGGATACGTCGCCTCGCTCCTGGCGGGTGTCTCGATCCTGGCTGTGTCGTTCTGGATGTGCACGCGGCTGCCCATGCCGGAAGCCATCGCCTCAGCCTGGCTGGCCCCGGTGGCGATCTTCTCCATCTTCGCGGGACTGTTCCTCATCGTCAGCCGCAAACGCGCGGTGAGCCAAGTCCTGGGCTTTTTGGTGCTCGAAAACGGCGTCTATACCTTCGGCGTCGGCGTCGCACCCCAGGCGTCCCTGCTCGTCGAGGCGGGCGTGTTGCTGGATGTCTTTGTCGCCGTGTTCGTCATGGGCATTACGATCTTCCACATCAACCGCGAGTTCGATCATATCGACACCGACCGGTTGAGCTCGTTGAAGGATTGATCATGATTCTAGCCCTGCTCATTGTTCCCGCACTCGCCGGCCTGGCGGCATTCGCCTTGCCCGGCGCAGCCCTGCGTCGCGGGCTGCTCCTCGTCACCGCGCTCGCGCACGCCGCGCTGACCGCAGCCTGCTGGAAGTGGACCCCGGCCCCGGCTCTGGGCGGCTGGCTTAAGCTGGATGCCGCGGGCCTCCTGTTTCTGAGCATCATCAGCGTTCTGTTTCTGGCGGCGGCATTTTACGCCATGGGTTATCTCGTCCAGGAAGCGAATAAGCACACGACGGACATCGAGGAAGGGTTCCTGTTCGACAACGCCCCCGAGACGGTCTTCATCGGATGTTTGCTCCTGTTCCTGGCCGCGATGTCGCTGGTGACGGTCAGCCAGCACTTCGGCCTGCTCTGGGTGGCGATCGAGGCGACCACCCTCACCAGCGCGCCGTTGATCTATTTCCACAAACACCACCGCTCGCTCGAAGCCACGTGGAAATACCTCCTGATCTGCTCAGTCGGAATTGCACTGGCCTTGCTGGCCAACTTCTTTCTGGGCATCGCGGCCACCCAGCCCGGCGTGGACGCCTATCCGCTCGTGCTGTCCGAACTCGTTGCGCACGCCCGCGACCTTCAGGTCCCGTGGCTCAAGGCCGCCTGCCTGCTGTTCTTCGTCGGTTACGGGACGAAAATGGGCCTGGCTCCCCTCCACACCTGGCTGCCCGACGCCCATAGCGAGGCGCCCTCGGTTGTTTCCGCTTTGCTCTCCGGCGCGGTCCTGAACTGCGCGTTTTTGGGGCTGCTCCGCGCGCAACAGGTGTGTGTCGCCGCCGGGTTGGGAAATTTTGGACGGGACGTCTGGATTGCGCTGGGGCTGACGTCCCTGGTGATCGGCGCGGTGTTCATCCTCGGCCAGACGGATTACAAACGCTTGCTGGCCTACTCGAGCGTCGAGAACATGGGCATCATGGCGGTCGGCGTCGGCCTGGGGAGCGCCGGCGCGTTCGGCGCCCTGTTCCACGCCGTGAATCATTCGCTCGCCAAAGCCATGTTGTTTTTGCTCTCGGGGAATATCCTGGCCCGCTATCGGACCAAGACCATCGCCCAGGTGAAAGGGTTGTTGGGGGCGGCGCCGGCCACGGGACTGCTCTGGGTCGCAGGCTTCCTCGCCATCACCGGCACGCCGCCATTCGGGACCTTCACGAGCAAGTTGTTGATCCTGAAAGCCGCCTTCGACACCGGTCAACCCTGGGGTATGTGGGTGGGTGTTGTGTTCCTCGGGTTGTTGGCCGTGATTTTCATCGGGATGACAACGGCCTTCCTCGGCATGGCTCAGGGCGAACCGGAGAAGCCGATCGGGCCGGGCCGCGACCGCGTCTGGCAAATCGCTCCCCCCGTCGTATTGGGCCTCCTGGTTTTGTGGCTCGGCCTGGCGGTGCCTGAATCCCTCGACAACGTGCTCCGGGAAATCGCCAGAACCCTGGGAGGAGCTACATGAAGGCCGCTGCTCCGAATGCCCTGCACAATGGGGAACCCGTGCAGCTCGGGGACATCCCCGTCCCCACGATCACGGACTTCAGGGAACGCGTGTTGCAGGCATGCGAAGGCGGCTCGCGCATCGCAGCGCTGTTCGGCCAGCCCGCCGCCGACGGGAACACGCGCCTGTTTGCCGTGATGGCCAGTGATGTCAAAGGCCAACTCGCGCTTTGGTCCGCGATGGTGCCCGATCATTACCCGGCGCTGACGCCCTCCTGCGCACAGGCGCAAGGGTTCGAGCGCGAACTGGCGGAGCAATGGGGCGTCCATCCCGACGGCCATCCCTGGTTGAAACCGGTCCGCTACCACCATTCCTATCGCGAAGGACATGACGCCTGGGGCCGCAGTGCGAAAAGCCCGATTCAACCGGGTGTGACCGATTTCTTTGCAATGGGCGGTGATGAAGTCCATGAGGTGGCAGTGGGACCGGTGCACGCCGGAATCATCGAGCCCGGTCACTTCCGTTTTCAATGTCACGGCGAACAGGTCTATCACCTCGAAATCGCTCTCGGCTACCAGCATCGGGGCGTGGAGCGCGCGCTCGTGGGGGGCCCGAACAAGCGCACCATCCCCTTCATGGAGACCCTGGCGGGCGATACGACCGTCGGCCATACCCTCGCCTATTGCGAGGCGGTCGAAGCCCTGGCCGGCGTCGATGCCCCCGCTCGAGCCCAGGCCCTCAGGGCAATCGCGCTCGAATTGGAACGGCTGGCCAACCATACCGGCGACCTCGGAGCGCTCGCGGACGACGTCGGTTACCTGCCGACGGCGAGCTACTGCGGCCGCATCCGGGGGGATTTCCTGAATCTGACGGCCCTGCTTTGCGGGAACCGTTTTGGAAGAGGACTGATTCGGCCCGGGGGCGCCTTGTTTGATCTGGAGCCGGCCCGGCAGTCGCAAATGGTGGAACGGCTGGCGCAGGCGCGCCAGGACGTGACGAGCGCGGTCGAATTGCTCTGGAATTCCTCGTCCGTCCGGTCCCGGTTTGAAAATGCCGGGCCGGTCTCGCGCGAGACGGCTTTGGAGTTGGGACTGGTCGGCCTGGCGGCTCGAGCGAGCGGAATCGAACGGGATGTTCGCGCACAATTCCCCTCGGGCCTCTACCGGTTCGCGCAAATCCCCGTCTCCTCCTACCACTCGGGAACCGTGTTCGCGCGCGCCTACGTCCGCTGGATGGAAATCCAACGGTCGCTCGCGTTCATCTCGGATCAACTGCAGGCGCTGCCCCACGGGCCGGTCCGGGCGGAAATCGGACCGCTCGCGCCTCAACATCTGGTCGTGTCGCTGACCGAAGGCTGGCGCGGCGAGATCTGCCACGTGGCCACCACCGATGCGACGGGACGATTTGCGCATTACAAGGTGGTGGACCCCTCCTTCCATAATTGGATGGGGTTGACGCTGGCACTGCGGAACCAGCAGATCTCCGATTTCCCGCTCTGCAACAAGAGTTTCAACCTGTCCTACTGCGGCCATGACTTGTGAGGTGACATCATGCTGAAACCGTTGCTGGCCCGCGTTCACCAGAAGTACCGCACGGTCGGTTTTCCCGATCAACCGCCGGTACTGCCCGACCGCATGCGCGGGCGGCCGGAAATCGATTCCACCAAATGCCCGGAGGGCTGCCGGTCGTGCGCCGACGCCTGCCCGACGGAGGCGATCACGATCGGCGACAAGGGGGTGCGGCTGGATCTGGGACGCTGTCTGTTCTGTCCCGAGTGCGAGCGCGCCTGTCCCGAAGGCGCCATTCGCATGACGCCGGAACACCGTCTCGCTGTTTCACGCCGTGAGGCGCTGGTCCTCGGTCCGGAACCCTTTCAACTGGCGCAGGCACTGGAACAAAAAACGCGCAAGCTCTTCGGCCGCTCGCTCAAACTGCGCCAGGTCAGCGCCGGCGGATGCAACGGCTGCGAGGCCGATGTGAACGTGCTCAACACCGTCGTGTTTGATTTGGGCCGATTCGGCATCCAGTTCGTGGCGTCACCCCGTCATGCCGACGGCCTGCTCGTCACCGGCCCGGTCACCTGCAACATGGATTCAGCCTTGCGCGCCACCTACGAGGCTGTGCCGCCGCCCAGGCTGGTCATCGCCCTGGGCGCCTGCGCCATCTCCGGCGGCCCTTACGCCGGCCACCCCGAACAACGGAACGGCGCCGACGGCCTCTTTCCCGTGGACCTCTACATTCCCGGTTGTCCACCGCATCCCATCACGATCCTGGACGGATTGTTGCGGCTGCTGGGTCGCATCGATTCGTCTTGCTGAAATTCGCCAAATATGGGATGACCATAAGTATGGGCGGTTTATATGAATGAACTACTCCAAAACCTTGTCAGACTTCAATCGCTCGAATTCGGCGACGTCAAAGTCGAGAACGCCGAGGCATCTGCCGCGAAGGTTCGCGCCAAAATCCCACAGCCGATCCTCAGTCACTACGACCGCCTGATTGCGCGCGGGAAAAGAGGGATGGCCATGGTGCGCGATCAGGTCTGCACCGGCTGCCATATGCGCCTGCCCATGGCCGTGATCATGACCCTGATGCACGACCGCGACATCCAGCTCTGCGACAGTTGCGGCCGGTATTTATACCTGGCGGATCCGGCGGCGCCCGAAGCCGCCGAGCCGGCGAAGGCTCCAAAGCCGGCCAAGAAGGCGCGGAAGCGGAAAGCGTCGCTGCACCCGGCCTGAACGCCGGGGGGAACCGTTACTCCTGGATGAAGTAACTGAGGTTCTCGAGTTCGATGGCGAGGTTGACGTTGTTGACCATCACCTCCTCAGGAACCGAGAGAACGATCGGTGCAAAGTTCAGGATGCCCGTGATGCCGGCGCGGACCAGGCGATTTGCCACTTCCTGCGCGACGGCGGCCGGCACGGTGAGGATGGCCATCTTGACACCTGACTTCTGCGCGAACGCCTCGAGTTCCTCCATCCCGTAAACCGGCTGGGAGATCTTCTTGTCCCGCCGCCGCGTCGGCTCGGCGTCGAACGCCGCCAGCAACTCAAACCCCTCCTTCTCGAAACCGCGATACGAAAGGAGCGCCAGTCCGAGGCTGCCAACACCGACCAGAACGACGGGCTGCAAACGGGTGGTGCCCAGCTCGTCGGAAATCATCCCGGACAGCTCGGCCACGTCATAACCGAGTCCGCGCGTGCCGAACTGCCCGAAGCAGGCCAGGTCTTTCCGGAGCTGGGTCGGTTTCACACCGGCCACCTTGGCGAGTGCCTCGCTGGAAACGGTCTGAATGTGTTTGTCTTTCAAACGCGCCAGACAGCGCAGATAAACCGACAAACGATAAATCGTCTTGCGCGGGATGGGTGTGCGATCGGGTCTTTTCAAGGCGCAGAGGCATAATTCAAACCCGGCCTGCGCGCAAGCAGAAGCGGCCCGCCCCCGGCGCCTGGCTGTGTCCCGGTGTTTCCCCCGGGCGGTTTTCAGCGCGCCCCCGGATTGTGAAAACACGGATCTCGAACGATGCTCTCCCTGCTTGTGCAGCAGGTTCTGCACGGGTGGGGCGGCCCAAGGCTGGGTACCGGGGGCCGCCCTTAGCTTTTCTTGAGTTCAGGTTTTTTCGCCGTGGAGGGTTCATTGTTTCACCGTGGGCGAGCTGGTGGGATGGGAACTGAGCTGGCGCACGCCATCCGACACGTAAAGCAGTCCGGAAACGCCGGTGCACAGCGCCGCACCCACAGTCCAAATCCGGAACCAGCCTTCGGCCCACCCACCGTCCCATTTCATCAGGATCCAGCCGAGGCACAGCATCTGCAATACGGTCGCCACTTTCCCCAAAAACCGCGGTTGGACATGCACCTTGCCGACGGTGATATGGATGACCAGGAGACCGATGAGCACCAGGAGGTCGCGCCCGATGATCGTTCCGGTCAGCCACAAGGGAATGCAGCGCAGATACGGACTGTTGAAGCTGAACAAAATGATCCCGGAAATGAGCAACAGCTTGTCCGCGAGCGGATCGAGGATCGCACCCAGCTCGCTGCGCTGATTGTAGCGCCGCGCAACATAACCGTCCACGCCGTCGCAAATCGCCGCCACCGCGAATGCGAGAATGGCCAGAAGACGGTGCACCTCGTTGCCCGTCTTCATGTAATAAAGCACCTCCACCACGAAAAATGGGATCAGTAAAATCCGCATGATGGTGATTTTGTTGGCCGTGGTCATTGCTTGTCTCGACGAAATCATGCGCATTCCCGTTCGGGCGTCAACTCCGGACCGAGGGTGGTGGGATTGGAAGTGAGGGCCAACACGCACACCGGACCGCGGCTGTGTCGAAGACCAGCCGCAGCGCGCCAAGCCATTTCAAACCCGGAACAGGCTCCCGGGCGCCATCGAGCTGCCAACCCGCTGCGGCTGATGCTTCGCATACCGCCGCGCTCCTGCCCCTCACACCCAACCGCACCCTCACGAGGCCCTGCGATTCAACGCGGAGTTCAATGCGCCCTCGGGATGCCCAGGAATGGGGATCCGGTCACTTTTTGTTTTCCAAAACGCGAGGCTTCCTCTATATCCGGTGCGGTTTTACACGACTTTTTATGAAAGCAACCAAACCCGCAGCGCCCGTCGTCGCCATCCTCATGGGCAGCGACTCGGACTGGCCCACCATGAAGGCCGCCGCCGACGTCTGTGCCGAATTTCAACTCGCGTGCGAAGCGAACGTCATCTCCGCGCACCGCACACCGAAGGATCTGGAGGCCTACGCCACCACGGCGGCGCAACGCGGGATCCGTGTCATCATCGCCGGCGCCGGCGGCGCCGCTCATCTGCCCGGGGTGACCGCGGCGTTTACCACCCTGCCCGTCATCGGCGTTCCCATCGAAAGCAAATCGTTGAAAGGCCTGGACTCGTTGCTCTCCATCGTGCAGATGCCCCCCGGCGTGCCGGTCGCAACCGTCGGCATCGGCGCCGCGAAAAATGCGGGTCTCCTGGCTGTGCAAATCCTGGCCACGGCCGATGTCCGGCTTCAAAAGGCGTTTGCCCAATTCAAAGAAAAACTGGCCCGGGAATCGCGGGCAAAGAATCAGACTCTTGCGGCCGCCGATTAGAAAGCCGGTGGCGGGACGTGGATTCAACCCATACGGGCCAGCGCGCGATCCAGCCGCAGCAGCACGCGATCTTTGCCAAGCACTTCCAACAGGTGGTACAGGCTCGGCCCAGCCGTGTTTCCCGTGCACGCCAGCCGCGCGGGATGGACCAACACGCCGGCTTTCACACCCAGTTCACCGGCCACCCTCTTGAGAGCGATCTCCAGGTCAACGGCGATGAACGGGCTCAGTCCGGCGAAGGCATCGCGCAGCTTTTGCAGCCGCGGTTTATTCTCCGGGATGAAATCCTTTTTCACGCCGTCGGGGGTGTAATCAAACTCATCCTTGAAATAAAAGCCGGCGTAACCCGGAAGCTCATTGAACAGTTTGATCTTTCCCTTGCAGGTGTCCAGGGCGGCCTTGACGTAATCCACCGGAAACAGGTTGGTATCGAACCCCGCCCTGCCCAGGGCGTGAATGGACAGCTCATAGAACCGGTCATCGCCGAATTCGCGGGCGTACTCCCCTTGCAGCCAAAGGAGCTTGTCGCGGTCGAACCTCGCATTGGCCCGCAGAATCTGCGGCAGATCGAACCGCTCGACCACCTCGGCCAGCGGCAGTTTTTCACGGTTGTCCTTCGGCGACCAGCTCAAGAGACAAAGATAATTCACCACCGCCTCGGGCACGAACCCGCCGTCCATGTAAGCCGTCATCAACGCGCCCTGGTCCCGCTTGCTCATCTTGGTGCCGTCGGGATTCAGGATCAGCGGAATGTGCGCATACTGCGGGGACGGAACACCGAACGCACGGAACAGCGCGATGTGCTTCGCCGTGTTGCTGAGGTGATCCTCGCCGCGGATGACGTGCGTAATGTTCATTTCCAGGTCATCCACGACGTTCACCAGATGAAACACCGGCTCACCGTCGGATCGCACGATGACAAAATCCGGATCCGCCGCCTCCCGATCCGTCAACTCGCGCCGGACGTCCCCCACCACCGCATCGTGGATGACGACCGGTTCGCGGGTCATCTTGAATTTGACAGCCCCTTCGTGCTCGTAGGCAAGACCGCGCGACAGCAGGGCCTCGACGCGCGCGCGATAATTCGCCTTGCGATGGCTTTGGAAATACGGGCCGCAATCGCCCTTGTCCGGTCCCGTCGCATCACCTGTAATCGGGCCTTCGTCCCATTCCAGACCCAGCCAGCGCAGCCCGTCCAGAATCACGTTCACAGCCGCCTGCGTGTTCCGGGCCACGTCGGTGTCTTCGATGCGCAAAACAAACGTGCCGCCGGTGTGCCGCGCATAGAGCCAGTTGAACAATGCCGTGCGCGCCCCCCCAATGTGAAGAAAACCCGTCGGGCTCGGCGCAAATCGAACGCGTACTTTCATGAACGGTATTCAAGATGAAAAACCGCCCCGGCTCAAGCAGCATCCCCGGAACGCCGGATGAATCCGCACCCACATGGGTGGTTTGCCCGCCTGACGGATGAATCCGGCGTTCCACCCGGGAGCCTGTTCCGGGTCAACACGCATACCGGACCGCGGCTATGTCCGCGGAGGACCAGCCACAGCACGCCAAACCATTTCACACGCGGAAGAGGCTCCCGGGTGTCAGCGACCTGCCGACCCGCTGCGGCTGATGCTTCGCATACAGCCCCGCTCCCGGCATTTCTCCCGCTTGACTTCCCGCCCCTGCATGTCCAACATTTGAATCAGACTTGGGGAGTCCGGTGAGTTTTGACCCGGACGGCGGATCGTTTCTTCAGCGGGGTTCCCCACCCCCACCTCCTTGACGACCGCTGTCCGGGTTGTTTAATTCCCACACGCCATCTCGCACCGCCCAACTCGGAACAGCTCTTGCTTGGAACAAACCGGCGGCCCTGAACAGCCCGCCGATTTGTGCCAAATAACTATTACATATCATCTGACGATCTCGTCCTGGGCGCGATCGCCCTGCTCGTGCTTTGGTTCGTGGGTTATCTGTTTCGTCTGCAAGTCAAACAAATCCGCGCAAACCGCCGGCCAGCCAGGGAAAACCTGCGCTTCGGGTTGATCCAGGAAGTCACAGGATCGCCCAGGCCGAAAGCGGCGCGGAAACCGTCTCCGGCATTAACGCTAACGCCACCGGCGACAGCGACCGCCTCAGGAATGGACGTGGGTTCCAAAAGATGGACAGGCGCCTCGGCAACGGGTGCCCTTACCTACCATTGGAACTAGCCGGGATTTCGCCGACTCAATCTCTGTAAAACGCCGCAGAGAATTCCAAGCTTTGGCACAGACACCCCCGCTGTCTTCGCGCGGCGCAGCGGTTCAAGGAAAAGACCTTCCAGTTCCAACGGCCGACCCTGTTCGAAATCAATCAGCGTCGAAGCCTTGTACTCCCCCATCGCGCGCGTACGATCGATTTGCTTTTCCGCGAGTGACTCGGGAATGTGAAAGCCCAAAGCATTCGCGGCGCGGATAACTTCGAGCATCAGTTCCAAAACCAAACCTTCCCAGCATGGGTCGGCGAGCAGCCTGTCGGTCGTCAGGCAGGGACCGATCGAGTCAGGGATGTGGACTGACCCGCGGTCACGCGGTTTTTGCGACGCGGACGGCTCAGGGATGAAAGCGTCAAAACCGGCGGCGGAGGCGACACCCAGGCCGTTGAAGGGAATGTTCCAGACCAGTTTTTCCCAGTGGGCGCGAGCGAGGTCCTCCGTCACTTTGCAGTTCACTCCGGCGTTGCGGAACAACGCCGCGATCTCGTGTGTCCGCGGCTCCGGCCCGCGCTGGAATTCGCCCAACACAACCATTCCGTATCCGGTGTGGTGAATGACCCCCGGCTCGATCCGGTTGAGACACACGAAGCAAAGGCCGGCCAGGATCTGTCCCGGAGGAAATAGCCGGGCCAACGCTTCCTCGTTGCCCAGTCCGTTTTGCAAAGTGACCACGGCGGTGGCGGGACCGACAAGCGGCGGCAGCAGTTTTGGAAATTCCCCGTTGGCCGTCGTCTTGAGACCGATCAGGACCACGTCGGACGGGCCAATGTCCTCAGGGGTTCGCGCGCATCGCGGCCGCGCGTTGACATCCCCCTCCGGGCTGGCAACGGAAACGCCATTGCGCCGGACGGCTTCGTAATCCGAACGCAGCAGGAAATGCACTTCCTGCCCCGCGCGGCATAACTTCGCACCGTAATATCCCCCCAAGGCTCCCGCCCCGACAACGGCGATTTTCATGCTAAATCGGCCCCGTCCTTCCTCCGGTCCGCGAATCGGGGAGACACGAACCAGGACGTCGAGGCGAATATTGAAACAAAAAAGGCACCCTGAGAAAATCAGAGTGCCTTCAAAAAAATCTGCCGGTTACTTGGCGCCGAGGATCGCGTCCTTGGCCGCCTTGGCCACCTGGAACTTCACCACGCGCTTGGCCGGAATCTGGATCTGCTCGCCGGTCGCCGGGTTGCGCCCGACGCGCGCCGCGCGGTTTTTCAATTTGAGTTTGCCCAGGCCCGGAAGCGTAAATGTGTTCTTCGCGTTCTTGTAGGCAAGCTGCGCGAGTTCTTCGAGATATTGGGTGGACTGCTTCTTCGTGACTCCAATCTTCTCGGCCAGCGCAGAGCAGATCTGTGATTTCGAGAGTGATTTTGCCATAGTCTGTGTGTGTTGTCTGTTGGTTGTTTGTTTTCGGTTTTGTCCAAAAGTCATTCGACTTGGCTTCGTATTAAAGCCCTTCAGCATTCTCGTGCAAGCAGAAAATGAAAGAAACTCCATGAAAAACAAGGGGATTCTTGCCCGCCCCGGAAATGTCAGGCTTGACTTCAAGACCCGTTTGGCAAAGATCGGCCCGTGGCTCTCTTCACCATCCAGAACGAGTTCCGCTACGAGATTGTCCGCAAAATTTTCGAAGGCGGCATGGGCGTGGTGTACGAAGCCGAACAGCACGGAACCCGCCAGTTCGTAAAACGCGTCGCCATCAAAGTCATCCGCCAGACCTACGCCGACCAGAAGCAATTCATCGACAACTTCATCGGCGAAGCCAAGCTCGTCGCCGACCTCATCCACACCAACATTGTCCAGACCTATCACTTGGGCGAAACCAACGGCATCTGCTTCATCGCCATGGAGTTGATCCGCGGCGTGAACCTCGAACAGTTCGAACAGCAGATCCATGACAAACGCCGCCAATTGCCAAAAGAACTCGCCGTCTTCATCGTCAGCCGCGTCGCCCGCGGCCTCGCTTACGCGCATGCCAAGACCGACAAGAACGGACGCCCGCTCGGCATCGTGCATCGCGATGTCAGCTTCAAAAACATCATGATCGCCTTCGAAGGCGACGTGAAGCTGACCGACTTCGGCATCGCCAAGGCCCGCGGCTTTCTCACGGACCAGGAAGGCGAAGTCGTGGCCGGCAAATCCGATTACATGAGCCCGGAACAGGCCGACTTCCAGATCACCGACAAGCGGTCCGATCTCTTTTCCGCAGGAGTCGTCCTGCTCCACCTCCTGCTCGGCAGGAATCTTTTCAAAGGCAGTTCGGCCGAGGAATCCCGCCAACTCATCATGAACATGCCCCTCCCGGACTTCCGGAAGCTGGACGATCGGATCGACGATCGCCTGAATGAAATCCTTCACCACACGCTCGCCCGCGACTTGTCCAGCCGATACACGACGGCCGACGAACTCCTGTACGACCTCGAACACTACATCTACCACACCGGCTACGGCCCCACGAACGAAACGCTCGGTAAATACATCCGCGACCTCTTCGGCCAAACCCTGCACGCCCCCGCGCCCGCCGCCAAGAGCGCGGCCCAATTGCTCGAGGAGACCGCCCGCATCCACGCCAAAGCAAAATGAACCCTGGCGTCGTCGCCCAGGCATTCCAGCAAGACCCCCGCAAACAAACACCGGCAAGATCGGGTGACCGATGAAGCGTCCCAACTCCGACATCGTCAAGATCGGCCTCATCCAAACGGCCTGTTCGCCCAACCCATCGGTCAACCTGAGAAAGACGCTCGCGGCCGTCGAACGCGCCGCCAAGCTGGGCGCGCGGATCATCTGCACACAGGAATTGTTCCGCTCGCAATACTTCTGCCAGTCGGAGGACCACAAGAACTTCAAGATCGCCGAACCCGTTCCTGGTCCCAGCACCGAAGGTTTCCGCAAGATCGCCAGGAAACATCGCGTGGTGGTGATTGCCTCCCTGTTTGAAAAGCGCGCACCGGGTTTGTACCACAACACGGCTGCCATCATCGACGCGGACGGCTCGCTCCTCGGCATCTATCGCAAGATGCACATTCCGGACGACCCGTTGTATTACGAGAAATTTTATTTCACCCCGGGCGACCTTGGCTTTCGAGCCTGGCAGACCCGGTATGCGAAGATCGGCGTGTTGATTTGCTGGGACCAATGGTATCCCGAAGCCGCGCGGCTCACCGCCCTGCAGGGCGCCGAAATCCTCTTCTACCCCACCGCCATCGGCTGGCATCCTGAGGAAAAGCCGAAGGATGGCGGGATCCAGCATTCCGCCTGGGAAACCATCCAGCGTGGCCATGCGATTGCGAACGGCTGTTTCGTGGCCGTGACCAACCGTGTCGGCCACGAGAAGCTGGCCGGCAAAGGCATCGAGTTCTGGGGCCAAAGTTTCGTCGCCGGAACCTCCGGCCAGATCCTGGCCAAAGCGTCCGCCGACAGGGAAGAAACCCTGATCGTGCCGGTTGACCTGAGGCAGGTGGACGCGACACGCACCCACTGGCCGTTCCTGCGCGACCGCCGCATCGACGCCTACAGCGGCCTGACGAACCGGTTGCTCGACTGAGCCGCATGGATGCGCGGGTCGCCCGGGCCGCGGACGTCCTCGTCCGCGCGAACCCACCCGACCGACCTCGCGGACATAGTTGTCCGCGCTCCTTCGCCGGGAGGGTTCCTGGTCCCAAAGCGCGCTCAATTGGGGATTGAGGGCTTCCGATGAGCCGAGCCTCCGCAGCCGCCGTTGTGAAACGGCGGAGATTGGCCTTGCGGGATGGCTCCGCCAATTCAAAGTGGCGTGCTCACCAACTTCTTCCCGCGCCCATCTTCTCCAAACTGCGCAGCGGGGGCAGCCGGGGGCGTGACGGCACGACCCCGGCCGCCCACGCGAAGCATTCTTCACTTGCGCGCATTCAATTCGGAGTTTCCTGATCCCGCCCAGGCGGGAGAACCAGAGTTCCCAGACAGCGCCAGCGGTCCTCACCTGCTCTGCCGATGGCCACCACGGGCAGACTGATGTTGCCGTTGCGAGCAGGCCCGTGACGGCAGGACGGCTGGACTTCCTTTCGCAACCGGCATGACGGCGCGGGTCTCTGAACGTTCAGGCGTGCAACGGGGACGGTAAGGTTTCAATCCATTTCCGTGCCCGCGCGAATCGACCCTTTCACAAACTGTCAATTCGGCTGAGAATCCCAGCTCCTACATATCCAATATACAGAAACTGCCGAAATGAATTGCGAAACTGCAAGGGCTGGCAATACCGAGTAATAATGTACTACATTCAAAAGCCGTTCGTCATTTCCCAGTCTAACTTTCAGAAATCGGACATCCTCGATCGAAGCGTACTGTCGCTGCCTTGGTCGAGATGAATCCAATGTCGTGTGGTAATCCTAAATGATTTTCACTACGACACACGCAATAAAATGGTAAAATGGGGTCACATCTTAACATTCAACAATTGCCTCACCCGCCGACACTCTTCTTGCAGGGTTCTTT
>PLQC01000160.1 GCA_003159675.1 Limisphaerales bacterium | reverse complement strand
ATCTGCGAAAGTCGGGCTAGCTCGGCAAAGGAGGAGTTTTTGGACCAGGCAAGCGTGGTTGGAGGCAGCATAGGTGTTCCCACCTATATTCAATCCCTCCCTAAACTGCTAAGTTAAAGTCGAATCAGACACAAACAGACACGGACAGACGTTCATTTCTGGAAAGAAAGATCCTGATTTGCGCATGATGGACCGAATCCATGTGTTTTAGAAATCGACTTTGCAAATGTTCTGCCCTTTAACGGTAAAGTAACAATAGTATCTCCTATGAAAAAACACTTCTATCGAGTGGCGCTTTGTGCGCTGGCCTGTTCAGCAAACATCGCTCTTGCCCAGGATTATATCGCAGCCACCTACGATCTGGATGCGGATGGCACCAATCAGTTCAATTTGTGCCATAATTTGTGGGGCAGTGCGGGCCCAACTTACATGCTGGATGGCAGCTTGGATGCAAGCAATAATCCGGCTTCCGGCTCCGTGCAAATGGTCTGCTCGTTGGACGGCGTTGGAGACGACAATTTCGTTTCGAAGTATGGGTTTGCCGATACGAATGCATTTGCGTTTACGAACCTGGAGTTTGACATCTTCTGGGCGGCGAACTCACCTACGAGTGCTTGGTATTTCGGCCCCTTTTATGGTCATCTCGATTTTGGTTACACCACCGACACAGGGACGATTGATCCGAGCCAGAGCTTCGATATTCATCTTACTGATGCCGGCCACTGGGTGCATGAAGTGATGCCTGTGCCCGTCACCGTCAATTCCTTGGTGAACGGAATCTATATGAAAATGTATTGCGGTGGGTACGGAAACCCGACGGCCGGCACGGTCACCTATTGGGTGGACAACGTAAAGTTAACCGGTCGCAAACCTCCGTTGACAGCTCCGGCCCTGACAATCCAAAAGAGCATTCCAGGCCTTCGAATTTGGGCCAGCCAGCTCAACGATGACTATCAGCGCGATGAAATCGTTACTGTGAACAACGACCACGGTTGGTACAACAGCACGCCGCGGACGTACTCGCTGACCCTCGCGAGCTTCCCGGATCAGACGCACGTCAATTTCCAGGCGCACATGTTTCTCATACCTTTGTCCGGCATGCTCGCAGGCGATCTCCCGAGCAATGCATACGAGGATTATCATGCGTCCAATATCGTCGAGGTGGCGATCATTAACGCCGGCAACGGGACGACCACGGGAAGGTTCATGGTCAAGACCAATGCCTCGCAAACCGACGGCGATATGCGCACCGTCGGCACACTCGGAGTCGTCACTAACGCGGCGGGAGCCCTCGGCACTTGGACCGTGACCTTCAGCGACAACACGCATGCGACCTTGACGGCGCCCGGCGGCACCTCCAATAGTTTCGCACTCCCCGAAGATATGACTCTCTTCCAAGGGCCCTTGGCTGTTTACTTTGGTGTCGACCCGAACTCGACTGTTGATACCGGCCAGTCAGCCACATTCAGCCGTATCCAGATCACCGGCACGGATCCGATCAACGACAACATGACCTCACTGAACAGCTCCACATGGCAGGTTATCTCCATGGATTTGCCAGGCACGGTGTTTGTCCCGGCGGACTCGGCATTCTGGATATCCTGGCTGCAGCAGAGCGGGTTCGGGCTTGTGACAAATGCGAGCCTCTCGACTCCGGTTTCAAGCTGGGGGAATATCGGCCTTGCCCCGACCAATATCTGGACCCAGTCGGAGGTCCTGGTTTCCACGACCAACCTCGTCACCGGTGGCAAAGAGTTCTTCAGGGCGATGGGGACGCCTCCGTAATCGGTAATCCGGTCAAAGATTTGAATAATTCCGAATCGAACAACCCAAAACTCAACTATGAAAAAAGTATCGAAAAACTACATCAGTATGGCGATCGCGACGCTTTGCGGATTCGCAGCCGCAGCCCAGGCGCAAGTCACTGTATTCAGTGAAAACTATGAAGGCTACGCCCCCGGCACGAGCGAGTTGGCTTCCTGGAGTGACACCTCGCATATCAGCCCTGCTTTATTGACCGTCGCTTCCTCCGCGGGGGTCGGTGGCAGCCAGGCCTTGTTGTGGAACGCGAATTTTAACGGCTCCTACACGGGCTGGATGCAGGCCCAAATGGGTTATGGCGGCGGCGCCCCCAATGGTCCTTCCGGGAACACCGACCCCAACCCGAGCGACTACACTCTTACGTTTGACATGGCGATCTACAGCGGGGTGGGCTTGAACCACATGCAACTCGACATCCAGACATGGTCGGGAGGCGGATTTACCGGTGCCATGACGGATCCCGGTAGCGAAACGATTGACACCAGCTCAGTGACTGTCGGTGGCGGTTACAAGCAAATCTCGGTGAACCTGGGCACTTTGTTCGGCAGCGGCTTCGATGCCGCCGCCGGCACGTATCAGTTCCAGTGGCAGGTGAACGGATGGGAACTCGCAGGCGGCGGACCCGTCGTTGGAGAAGTCATCGCCGTTGACAACGTCCAGATCACGATGGTTCCGGAACCTTGCACCCTGGCCCTGATCGGCCTCGGTGCTGCGGCCCTGTTCGCGATCCGTCGTCGAAAGGGTTAAGACGCCTGCTGTAACGGCGCACGCTCAGATCTGAAAACGATCCAATCCTCCGCCCGGCCTCGATGTCGCGCGGAGGTTTTTTTTGGGGGCCAGAACGACCTGTTCGAGCCGTTGCAAGCCCAGTCTTGTTCCGCCCGACGCGATGGTGCGGGTTGAGTTGTGGCCAGGTTCGAGGAAGAGCAAAAAACCGTGAAAGAGTTACTCCCGACTAAATCAGATCCGCGTGTTCGACTCCTGAATGATGAGTGGTCCCTCAGGAGAATCAAGAAAGAGACCGAACCGCCTTACAGGAATCCCGCGCTGCCCTGTTCCAGGCGCGCGCAGGATCTCCTGTCGCGGATGAC
>PLQC01000164.1 GCA_003159675.1 Limisphaerales bacterium | reverse complement strand
GAAACTCAGGCCAAAGTGTCGCTCGACGTCAAGGTCTTCCGGTCGGCGAGTCGCCGACCGGAACGGGCGGGTCGCCCGTTCCACCCATTCCAGAGACAGCCGCTGAATGCCGTGGCGTCGGAGGCAGTGTCAAGATGCGCCCACGAAGAGGGATGGGCTCAAAAAAAGCTTGCGTTGGGGGGGACGGAGCGGGCATGGTGCGCGCGCTTGGACCCAAGCGTCGGGTTCCAAGGCTTGGAAGCTCTTCAGTTGAAATGAGCGGTCGATCGCGCGGTTCTGCCTTCGTCACATGGCGACGCCGGAGGCGAAGTCTGCGGTTATCGAGCGGCCGGACAATCGGGCGTCGAACGGGCGCGATTTCACCGTGGATGAAGGCCGCCCGCGCAAAGCCCAGCGGCGGAGAGGTTCCGCGCTTCTGCCGGTATTTGTTCATCGCAACGGCAAAGGAAAATCATTGCCGGGGCGGATGTGTTAACTATGAGCAGTGAACAACCGATCGAACTGGAAGGAGTCATTAAAATGGTGCTGCCGGGCACGATGTTCAGGGTCACGCTGGACAACCAGCATGAAGTTCTGGCTCACATCTCCGGCAAGATGCGCAAGCATTTCGTCCGCCTCACGGTGGGCGACCGGGTGCGCATTGAGATGTCCCCCTACGATCTAACGAAAGCCCGCATTACTTTTCGCCTGCGTTAACCTTCCGTCAAAACCCTCCCGATCTACCATGCTGATCAACTTTATATTCTGGACGAGCCTCGGCTTTGTGGCCTCGACCGTTTACGCGTCTTTTCTTGAATGGCTGTTGCATCGTTACCTGATGCATCGGCCGATCGGAAAATTTCGGTATCCCTACGAACGCCACGCGCTGGTGCATCATCGCATTTTCCGGGCGGACCACACCTACCATCTCATTGACGAGAAGGACGCGCAGACGATCCCGATGGCGTGGTGGAACGGACCGCTGCTGATCGCGTTGGGAGTCCAGCCCTTCGTGCTCGCCGCCTTCCTCACGGGCCAGTGGGGCTTCCTGTGCGGGGCCGTGGTGGCGTGCATCGGGTACTACGGCGCGTACGAATACATGCACTGGTGCATGCACCTGCCGAAAAAGCGGCAGGTGGAACGCTCCGGGATCTTCTTCCGGCTCAACGGGCATCACCTGCTGCATCACCGCTACATGGGCAGGAACTTCAATGTGGTGCTGCCACTGGCGGACCTGTGCTTCGGGACGCTGTTGCTCCGCTCCAAAGTCAGTTTCAAACAGGCGCGCGGCCCGGCCGTCCCGGACGTGCAGCCCAAGCAACCCCGCGAAAACGCGCTCGCCACAGCCTGAAGCCCGGAATCCTTCATCTCCTGAACAGCCAGAGAAGGAACGTGAGCAGCAGGCTCGCCAGCAGGCACGTGACAATCGGAAAGTGGAAACTGAAATTGCCGCGCGTGTAATGAATGTCGCCCGGCAGCCGGCCCAGCCAGCCGCTGCCAAACCCCGACCAGATCAGGGCCCCGACGGCGGCGAGCAACAGGCCGGCGGCCACCAGGAGTTTACCCACGTCGTTCATGGTTCAGAATCCCCCCGTTCTCGACGAGGTGGACGACGCATCATGACTCCACCTCCGCGATTTTTTCAAAGCTCTCTTCAATAAACGTCGTGCCCTGGATGTGCGCCAGCTTCGCGTAGAGCCCGTTGAGCGCCAGCAGTTCTTCATGCGTGCCCCGTTCCACCAACCGGCCCCGGCGGATCACGAGGATCTGATCGGCCTTGCGGATCGTGCTGAGGCGATGCGCGATGACGAAGCTGGTGCGATTGGCCATGAGGCGTCCAAGGGCTTCCTGGATCAGCTTCTCCGTCGCCGTGTCCACGCTCGCCGTCGCTTCGTCGAGAATCAGGATCGGCGTGTCTTTCAACAGCGCGCGGGCGATGCTGACGCGTTGCTTTTCGCCGACGCTCAACTTGACGCCGCGCTCGCCGACGCGCGAATCGTAGCCGTTGGGCAGCGCGGTGATGAAATCGTGGCAGTTGGCGGCGCGCGATGCGGCGATGAGATCCTCCTCGGTGGCATCCAGGCGCCCGTAAAGAATGTTTTCCCGGACCGTGCCGTTGAAGAGGAACGCCTCCTGGCTGACGACGCTGATGTTTTCGCGGAGTGATTCCAGGGAAATGCCGCTGATGTCCTGGCCGTCGATCAGGATCTGCCCGGTTGTGGCTTCATAGAACGCGGGCAACAAGTTGACGAGTGTGGATTTTCCCGCGCCCGTCGGGCCGACCAGGGCAATCATTTCGCCCGGGCAAGCGCGGAGTTGGATGCCGCTCAGAACCGGTTTGCCGGGCGCGCCCGGCGCGGCGGTTTCAGACCCGTTCTCCTCGCGGCGCCCGTCCCGCGCCGCGGGATCGTCTGCCGCCGCCTTGAGGCGGATCTCGGGCACATCCGACGGGTAGCTGAACCCGACGTTTTCATAAACCACCTCCCCCCGCACGGGCCCGCGCAGCGCCGCGCGGCGGTCACCGCGTTCCTCCGCCGTGTCCAGAATATCGAAAACGCGCGCGGCGGCGGCGCGGGCGGATTGCAACATTTGATTCAACCCGTGGAGCCGTCCGACGGGCTCGTAGAAAAACAGGCCCGCGTATAGCATGAAGGCCACGAGCTGGCCGATCCCCATTTCGCCGCGGATCACCTGAGCGCCGCCGATCCACAGGACCAGGCCGATGCCGAGCGCCCCGATGAATTGCATCGCCGGCCCGTACGTGGCCCAGACGCTCATCACCACGAGCGTGCCGCGCCTCAACTCATCCGCGCGCCGGGCGAACCGGTCGTCTTCGTGTCCCTGACGGCCGAAGGCCTTGATTTGGCGAATGCCCTGGAGATTGTCCAGGAGCAGGGCGTTCATCGCGCTCGAGGCTTCGCGTTGGAGGCGGTAGCGTTTGTGCGCGGTGAGTGTGTACCAGAGCGCGCCGCCCGCCAGGAACGGCACGGGGATCAGCGACACCGCCGCGAGGGACGGGCTGGATCGAAACATGAGCACCAACGCGCCCGCGATGCTGAGGACGGCGACCGTGCCCTGCTCCACGCCGTCGATGAGCAGACGCTCGACGTTGTTCACGTCCTCGATGATGCGCGTCATCAGATCGCCGCTCGCGCGACGGTCGAACCAGGGAACCGGCAGGCGCTGCAGCCGGGCAAACACCTCGCGGCGCATGTCGAAGATGACATTTTGTTCCAGCCGATTGTTGATGCGAATGCGAAGGCTGTTGAACAGTTCGCGCAGGAAGAATGCGCCCAGCAGTCCCAGAGCGGCGGGCGTCAACAAATCGTGACGGCCCTGGCGGATGACGTTGTCGATGATGAGACTCGTCAGTTTGGGATAAAGAAAACCGAAGCCCAGCGAAAGCACCGCGCATCCCACCGTGCCCAGCACCATGGATTTGTAAGGGCGAAGATAGACACCCACCCGTCGAACCACTTCACCCGTCGGGCGGGGCCTGGACTTGAACGTCGGGTCGGTGTGAGAGCCGTATCCGGGATGGGAAGACATGGGCAAATGGAGGGTTGGCGCGTGTCAGGGGTCGGATGCCAGGGGAGCCACTCTCCGCTTCGCGGAGATGCGGTTGGGGCGCAGGATCGCATAATGCATGGCTCTAGTTATTCTCCAAAAGTGCGGTGGGGACAAGTATTTCACAATCCAGCGCAGCGGAAATTCGGATTCAGAGTGGCTCCAGCCTCGACGAACGGCGCGCGGCTGCGCGGCCTCGGACGACCA
>PLQC01000077.1 GCA_003159675.1 Limisphaerales bacterium | reverse complement strand
CGACATTGGGGAGCACCTCAGTCCGAAGGGATGTATATTTGGGTTTCCGAATGACGATGTGATCGAGGACTTTGGGCCACAACAGCAAGGCGGCGCATCGGGCGTATGCGAAGAAGGCGCAGGTCACGCTGCCGCCTCTGGAAGAATACGAACGCGAACAAGAACGGAAGTTTGTGCCGCTAACGAACATCCGTTGACTTGAACCTGTCCACGCCGATCAGGCAGCGACAGTGAATGTCTAAGCGGAAGGCGAACCGGAAACTTGGCCGTCCCATGAGCCCTACAGAGGACGGCATTTTTTGCGCAGGTTATTTCTCTGCCAATACTGGTTGACGGCATTTGTCACCTTCATCAGCCAAGCCCTTTTGAGCCATGCGGCCAGTCACCGTTTAGTGATTGCATTGCGCCTTGTTCCGACCGGCGAGGCGCCGGTCGGAACACGCGAGGGCGCGTGTGCTCCCCAATTCCAACTGCATCGTTCCGACTTCAGGCCTCTTCAGGGTCCGAGAGGGCAGAGACGAAATGATTAACCTGTGGGCTTCCGAACGCTGAAGCGCGTAAACGCCGCGCTCCGGCCTGTCTGCAATCGGGGGTCAGTGGGCGCGTCCTGGTTCTGTTTCTCAAATTGACGGCTGGAAGCCGCAGTGCAGGAAACCGCTTGCCAGGGGAGGCGCGGTGGATTTTCATCGGGTGGCGCAATGATCTGAGATGGGTTTTTCCCACAAAATTGCAACGTTGCTTTACTGCTTCAACGGCCGGGATGAGGTGCTGCTGCTGGAACGGGCGCAGGAGCCGAACCTGGGGCTGTGGAGTCCGTGCGGTGGAAAGTTGCGCACCGACGCGGGGGAGTCGCCGCATGCCTGCGCGTGCCGGGAAGCCGGGGAAGAACTCGGGTTGGAGATAGGGCCTTCGGATTTGCACCTGACGGGCATCGTCAGCGAACACGGGTATCAGGGACAGGGTCATTGGCTGATGTTTTTGTTCGAAGTCAGGAAGCGGCTGGAGACGTTGCCGCCGGCGCATCGGGAGGGGCGGTTCGGTTTTTTTGCGCGCGCGGCGCTGGCTTCCTTGAAGATGCCGCAAACGGACGTGGAACGGATCTGGCCGTGGTTTTGGGAGCATCGCGGCGGTTTTTTTGCGGCGCATTGCCATTGTCATGCGGATGGAAGGAACGAATGGACGCTCGAGGAGTCGAGGGTGGCCGGGCGTTGGAGAGCGGCTTGATTCCCGGGCCGGGGCCCTCGACCGATTTATGGACGAACCGATCATCGATTTGCAGAGCGACCATTATTTCATGGGCGAAGCGCTGCGATTGGCGTCGCGGGCTTACGAGGCGGAGGAAGTGCCGGTGGGGGCGGTGGTGGTGCGGGAGGGACGGATCATTGGCCGGGCGTACAACCAGGTGGAATTGCTGAAGGACGCCACGGCGCACGCGGAGATGCTGGCCTTGACACAGGCGGAGCAAGCGGTGGGTGACTGGCGGCTGACGGGCTGCACGCTCTATGTGACGAAGGAGCCGTGCCCGATGTGCGCCGGGGCGATCGTGCACGTGCGGCTGGCGCGGGTGGTGTTTGGCGCGAGCGATCCAAAGGCCGGGGCGGCGGGGAGCGCATTGAACCTGCTGCAGTTTCCGTCGCTGAACCATCGCTGCGAGATTACGGGGGGAGTTCGTGAAGCGGAATGCCGGAGGTTGCTGCAGGAATTCTTCGCAGAGCAACGCGCGGGGTCCAAGTCAGGGCAATCAATGTCAGGGGAAATAAAGACAGGGGAGTAAAGGCAGGGGAATGATTGGCAGGGGAATTATGGAAGGGCTTGGGCGATGGATTGGAGGACGGTTTCGACGGGGATGGAGGAGACGGGTTTGCCGTTTTGCGGGGTGAGCGCCCAGTTTGGATGCTGAAACGGATAGGCGTGTCCGGGACCGGTGGATCCCATGATCATCACGACGCGTTTGTCCATGGCGACCGCGAGGTGGAGCATGCCGGTGTCGCCGCCGAGGGTGAGGGACGAGAATTTGATGAGTCCGGCGGTGACGAGGAGCGAGTGGGCCGCGGCGTCCGGGAAGCCTGCGCGGCGAACCGGTTCGAGCGCGGCGACTTCGGCCGGACCGGCGGCGAACAGAATCTGCATTCTCTGCCGGCGCCAGTATTGGGCGACGGCGATGTAACGGTCGAGAGGCCAGTTTTTTGGCGGGAAACTCGTGAACGGCTGGATGAAGAGCATCGGGCGGGCGGGATCCAGGCCCAGGGCGCCCAACACGCGTCGCGCCTCGTTGAGGGCATGATCCGGCAGGGTGAATTGGTTGAGGATTTTTGCGGGATGCAACCCGCACTGGTCCAGGAGAGAGAGGTTCCAATCGACGGGGTGGATGAGGGAATTGTGGGTGAGGCCGCGGGTGTAGGCCCAGCGGCGGCCGGAGCTGTAAACATTGCCCCAGCGTTGCGGGGCGCGGCTCAACCAGGCGAGCCATGCTGTTTCGCCGTAACCCTGGAAGTCCACGGCGAGCGAGAATTTGGCGGCACGGAGACGGCGGAGGAGGGTGAATGTTTCAATGAGAATGGCGGCAGGATTACCGCTTCGATAGCGGGCGTGATCGACGGCGATGGTTTCATCGACGGCGCTGAAGCCTTGAATGAGCGGCGCATTCTGTTTGAAGGTGAGAAACGTTATTTTTGAGCTGGGGAAGGCTTCCCGAACGGCGTGGGCGGCGGGCAGGGTGAAGAGGATGTCACCGATCGATTTGAGCCGGATGAGGAGGATGGACGGATTCAATCGTGGGATTCGGGATTGGGGATTTGCTTGAGTTCCCAGAGTTTCGCGTATTTCAGGAAAGTGTAATAGGCATAGAGCGCGGCGAGGATGAGGCCATAGCGGCCGTCGCGGAAGCCCTGTTGGACGACGAAAATCCGGAGGAACATGGCGGGTGGGCTGAGGAGCATTTTGGCGAGGGAAGGGCGTTTACCGGCCTGGGCGTAGCGTTGGGCCATGAGGGTCGAGTAGCGCTGGAGTTTGGCGGTGGCGATTTCCACCGTGTCCCAGGGATACTGGAGGACATGCTCGTGCAGAAGGCCGAGGCGGCCGTTGAGGGTATAGGTTTCGTGGACGAGTTCGTCGTTGTAGCGGAGTTTCGTGCGATCGAACAATTGGGGCTGGCGATAATCCGGGTACCAGCCGGAGTGTTGCATCCAATGGCCGAGGAAATGGCTTTTGCGGGGGATGCGGTAGGCATCGAAGCGCGGGGCGGACAGTTCCCGCTGGACTTCGGCGGCGAGTTCCGGGGTGCACCGTTCGTCGGCGTCGATGCTGAGGATCCAGTCGTTTTTGGCGGCGTCGAGGGCGAGGTTGCGGAGTTTGCCGAAGCCGGAGAATTTTTCACTGATGATGCGGGCGTTGTATTCGCGGGCGATTTCCAGGGTGCCGTCCGTGCTGAAGGAATCCACGAGGATAATTTCGTCGGCCCACTTGACGCTTTCGAGAACGGCGCGGATTTGCCGGGCTTCGTTCAGGGTGAGGGTGTAGGCCGTAACTGGATTTGCCGTTGTCATGCTGGCGGCGGCCAGCTTGGCACAGAGGCTTGGAGCGAGTCAAAGTTTGCGTGCGGGGACGAAACATTCAACATTTAACATTCAACATTCAACTTCGAACTTCCAAGATATGCACCGCCAGGTTCTGCATTGGGCGTTGAATGTCGAATGTTGAATGTTTTCATCGCCAATGGAAGGCGCCGTGCTGGCGGTCGGAGACGAGGGTGCAATGGAAGCAAAGACGTTCGCGGGTGCACCACCAGGCTTTCAGGAACTGGTTTTGGAGTCGCCATCGGCGGCGTTTGAGCCAGGTCAGCCGGTATTTTTGGCGGTAATAGGCGCGGTCGCCGAGGCTGCCCGTGGGTTTGTTCATGCCAGCCTTGATGGCCTTCTGGGTTACGGACCCGAAATGATGCAGGAAGGAGCGGCCTGTTGTGGCCAGGCGGAAGCCGGCTTGGCGGGAACGCCGAAAGAACTCATCATCTTCGTAGCCGCCGAGGCGGGGGTCATCGTCGAAGAGGCCGGCGGAATCGAAGACCGGGTGGTGGACCATGAAGCAGACGCCGCTGGCGGTTCCGAAGCGTTTGACGCGAGCCATTTTCTGCATGAATTGACGGGCGAACGCTTCGAGGTCGTAGTCATTCTCGCCGTTGCAGATGGCGGGGCTGACGATATCGAAGTGGTTTTCTTCGGCGAAGGCGAGGAGTCCTTCCAGCCAGCCGGGAGGTACCAAAACGTCGTTGTTGAGCAGGATGGTCCAGTTGGCCTGGCGGGCGCGGACGCCCTGGTTCCAGGCGTAGCCGCAGCCGCGGTTGGCGTCGTTGTGGATGACGTTGAGTTCAGGTCGTTCGGAGAGCAGGGCGGCGGTGTTGTCGGTGGAGGCATTGTTCACCACGACGATTTGAGAATCAGAAACTCCGGAGGCGCGCAAGCTGTCGAGACAGGATCGGGTGTATTGCGCCCGATTGAAAACTGGAATGACAATGGCGACATCCATGATGGTCGCCGCTACGCGACGCGGGTTTTGACGCCGATGAATGTTCCTCGATGCTCGGTCCGGTAAAATCCGTGCAGCATACTGTCGGCGATCTGGAGCCCCAAGCCGTCAAACTGTTCCATGACCAGATCGAAGCCTACCTCCCGGATGGCTTGGAGCAGGTATTCGCGCTGAATCCAGAAGGAACGGCGGTTGTCCCACGAGGCCCAGCGGGCGCTTTCCCGCTGGTTGAATGACTCGCCGTCAGCAAATTCCGTATACCATCGCCCCCCAAGCCCCTCGTTTTCCGCGAGGTCGGACAGGCTATACTTTTCGGTCGGCTTGGACACGTGTTTTCGCATTCGCGCCAGCAGCTTGCCTGGAAATCCGGCCGCCGCGGAGAGCGGAGCGGGTATATCGACTGAAAAGTGCGTCTGCAGTATCACGAGCTTGCGGGTTGCACGCGCAAGGGTTTCAAGAAACTGTTTGGGCTTGTCGAGGTGGTACAGGAGCCCGCAGCAGAACACCGCGTCGAAAACGCCGTAACGGGCGATGTTCAGGGCATCGTCCTTTACGAACTCGAGGTTGGGCAGATGGGTGTTTGCTTTGACGTAGTTGCAGGCGGCGATGTTTGCCTCGCGCACTTCAATCCCCACCACCTGGAATCCCAGGCGCGCGAATTCCACAGCGTATCCACCCTCAAGACAACCGACGTCGGCGAGTCGAACCCGGCTGTTATCTCCGGGAAAAACAGTCTCCAGAACCCGCCGGGCGGACACGAACCGCGGATAAGCATCCATCGCATCACCCATTTCGGGTTTGGTCAGAGTCCCGTTATCCAGCCGAATGTTATGCGCGGTGAATTCAATGTTCATTCGATACCCATGCGATTCTGTCGTCGGCCTTCGATTTGTCAATCGCGCCGGAAATTCGGTAGTGCCCTAATTTGGAATTCATTGGGACGCGTTTGATGGCAGGCCGCGCTGTGCGCGGCCTGGACGACCACAGGTCGTCCCTACCGGTAAAATTGAGACACTGCCGGAAATTCCGTTGCGTCGAACCGGCGTTGGGCGCACAGTATGCGAGCGCGCTGTTCGGGTCGCACACCCTGTTGTGCCTGCGTCAACGCGCGTGAGTGGCTGCGACGCAGCGTTGCGACGGAAGGCTGAAACGAACAGGCCGATCGAGTCTTCATGTGCCTGCCAAACAAAAAAAACTGATTATTTGGGGCGCGGGCGGCCATGCCTCCGTCGTTGCGGACATCATCCGGCAGGGTGGGACGCGCGAAATCATTGGGTTTGTGGAGGATGTCACGCGGGGCAGGCGTCCTCGGACTTTCCTCAATGTCCGGGTGATCCGAGATCGGAACCAACTGGCCGGTGTCTTGCGCGCGGGAGCGCGGGAAATGATTATTGCCATTGGGGATTGCGAGGCGCGATTGCATCTGGCGGGTGTGGCGAGGAGGATGGGATTTCGGCTTGGCTTGGCCATCCACCCGCGCGCGACCGTGGCCCCGACGGCCAGGATAGGCGCCGGAAGCGTTGTTGCGGCCGGAGCGGTCATCTGTCCCGGGGCTGTGATCGGCAAGAACGTCATCATCAACACGGCGGCCAGCGTGGACCATGATTGCGTTCTGGAAGATGGCGTGCATATCTGCCCGGGGGTTCACCTGGCCGGATCGGTAATCGTGGGCCGGGGCGCCTGGGTGGGCATTGGAGCCACGGCGATTGAGGGTGTGCGGATTGGCAGGGCTGCGGTAATTGGAGCCGGCGGTGTGGTGGTGGGGGATATTCCCGACCGGATGCTTGCCTGCGGGGTTCCGGCCAGGGTAGTTCGGTTCCTCCCAGAGGGCAGGCCCCCCACCCTGAAGAGGAAGTGACAGCGTGGAGCGGCTTGCGGGCCAACGACGCAACAACCGGGGGTGTCACCCTCGGCACAATTCGTCCGCTGGCCGCACGCCCTTTTCATTTTCGATTTGTCAACGTCCACGCGGCGCATGGTGCGGCTGATTTTGGTTGCGTTTGTGATTGGCACCAAGAAGAATCCGTGGACGCGGCGGGCGGGCGGGCGGGCGCTGTTCTCTCCGGGCCGGAGTCCCGCGACGCCGGGATTATGAAACACAATCTGGCGATGCTAAGAACCTATGCGGCCGGCCTGATACGGTCCTGGGGCAAGCAGAAGATTTTTTGTGTGGGGCTCAACAAAACGGGAACGGTTTCGCTCACGTCGGCCCTGGAGGAGTTGGGGGTTATGGTGGCGCCGCAAAAGCCCGCGGAGCAGACGATCCGGGACTGGGCTCGGCGGGATTTCAGGAGACTCATTAGATTCTGCCGCTATTTTCAGGCATTTCAGGACGTGCCGTTCAGTTGCTCGTTCACGTATCAGGCGTTGGACCTGGCGTTTCCCGGAAGCAAGTTCATTTTGACCGTTCGCCAAAGCTCCGAGATTTGGCGCCGTTCACTCACTCGATATCATTCGAAGCTGTTTGCGGGCGGAGCTGTTCCTCAGGTGGCGGATTTGAAGGCCGCCCAATACTGTTATCCGGGGTTCATCCTGGACTTTTACCGGGCTGTCTTTCCGATGGACGGGCCGACCCTGTATGCCCCCGAAATGCTGCGGGCGTATTATGAATCCCATAACGCTTCGGTGATCGAATATTTCCGGCACCGTCCGGCTGATCTTCTGGTGCTGGACGTCTCGAAGGAGAGAGCCTTCTCGGACCTGTGCCGATTCCTGGGAAAACCTGTCCTGGACAAGCCCTTTCCATGGGCCAATAAGACCGACGATTTGGTCGTGCCGGGCGCGCCGCTCCGGACGGCATCATTGCCACCTCATGACTATGTCTCAGGAGAGTTTGACCGACCTGGCATTGAATGATCGGGTTTGGGAGGACGTTTTTTGAATGAGAACCACTCGAATCCTGCGAGCGCCAGGAAATTCAGCCGGATCCTCAGAGAAGGGCTGGTTGTGGGCTGTCACAGCGTGTGGACCGATATTGCAGGCCCCCCAGCGGGATGGTCTCCGGTTGCCGCCGGACTGTAGAGCCCGGCCATGAGGAAGCTCAATGTTTGATTTCCTGAAACGCAAACCGGATTTTTTGATTGTCGGGGCCCAGAAATCGGGGACAACCGCCCTGCAGTCTTTCCTCAATCAACACCCTCGAATCAAGTGCGCGGAGCGGAAGGAGGTTGGCTTTTTCAATCGTGACAAATGTTATCAGCAGGGCGCTGCGTGGTACACGCGGCATTTTCCACGTCCGTCCTGGCCGGGGACGCTGCTCTTCGAGGCCACGCCGGTTTACTTGTATTATCCGTTCGTGGCGGAGCGGATTTTCCGGTTCGATCCTCTGATCAAGCTGATCGTTCTATTGAGGAATCCCGTGGATCGGGCCTTTTCGGCGTGGAACATGTTCAGGCAACTGCACAGCGATGAGGAAAACAAGGCCGCGACCATCAAGGAATATTTTGCTGACGCCAATCCGGAGGTCGTCGGGCCTCTGCTGGATTTGCTGAACCGAAGCGAATTCCCGGACTTCGAGCATTGTGTTGGGGAGGAACTGGACGCGCTGGCCGCCGGCAGGCCGCAGGCTTTGGAACCCGGGTTTGTGCGGCGGGGCCTTTACGGGGAGCAGTTGGAGCGGTTTTACCGGCTTTTTCCCAGCGAGAACATCCTGGTCCTGGAAAGCGAGCAGTTGAAAACGCTCTGGGCCGAATCGCTGGATCGCGTGGCGCGCTTTCTGGGACTGGCGAAAGCGGCCTGGGGTGGCACGGCGTCGAAGGACAGGCACGTGCGCCAGTATGTTTCGCGGATGTCGGGGGAGACCCGGGAGAGGCTCCGGGAGTTTTTCCAGCCACACAATCTGAAGTTGTATGCAATGCTTGGGTGTGAATTCGCCTGGGATTGCCGCGTCGATCGCGAGCGTTCTGTTTGCTGACAGAACGCCGTTCTGCTACTAATTCACCGCATGCCAACGACACAATCCGCGGCAAAGACGAAGGCCGCCGACCTGGCGATCCTTGGGGGCAGTCCGGCGTTCAGCGAGCCGCTGCACGTTGGCCGGCCGAATGTGGGGGACTGGAATCGTTTTCTGGCGCGGGTGAATGATCTCTGGGAACGCCGGTGGTTCACGAACAACGGGCCGTACGTCCGGGAATTTGAGGGGAAGTTGGCACACTTTCTTGGCGTCAAGCACTGCATCCCGGTCTGCAACGGCACGGTGGCGATGGAGCTGGCCATCCGCGCCCTGGGCCTGAGCGGGGAAGTGATCGTTCCCTCGTTCACGTTCATCGCCACCGCGCACGCGCTGCAATGGCAGGAGATCACGCCGGTGTTTTGCGATATCGACCGGTCGAGCCATAATCTGGATCCGAAGCGGGTTGAACAGATGATTACGCCCCGGACGACCGGGATCGTTGGCGTGCATCTTTGGGGCCGTCCCTGCGACGTGGAGGCGTTGTCAGCCCTTGCGCGGCGGCATCATTTGAAGCTGCTCTATGATGCGGCGCACGCGTTCGGGTGCACCTGCCGCGGCACGATGCTGGGCAACTTCGGCGAGGCCGAGGTTTTCAGTTTCCATGCCACCAAGTTTTTCAACACGTTCGAGGGCGGAGCGGTGGCCACGAACGATGACACTCTGGCCTCGAAAATCCGGCTGATGAAGAATTTCGGATTCCAAGGCTATGACAACGTTATTTACATCGGCACGAACGGGAAGATGACTGAAATCTCGGCGGCCATGGGATTGACGGGATTGGAGAATCTGGAAGAATCCATTTCCGTGAACCGCAGGAATTATTGCGCCTACAAGCGCGGATTGGGGGATCTGCCCGGGTTGGAAATGATCACGTATGACGAGGGCGAACGCTCCAATTTCCAGTATGTTGCTTTGGAAGTGGACGAGGGGGCGGCGGGAATTGGGCGCGACCAGCTCCTGGCGTTGCTGCACGCCGAAAATGTGCTCGCGCGGCGCTATTTTTTCCCCGGGTGCCACCGCATGGAACCGTATCGTTCCTTGTTTCCACACGCGGGATTGCTCCTCCCGGAAACCGAGCGCCTAGCTCGACGCATCCTGAGCCTGCCCAACGGCGCGAGTGTCGGCGCCGCGGACATCGAGACGATTTGCAGCCTGATTCGGTTCGCCGTTGAGCACGGCGGTGACATCCGGCGCGAACTCGCCACCCGCGACGCCTCCCGGCCTTCTCAAGACACATCTCTCCACGGATGAAACGAGCGTCAAATCTCCACGAGATCCGTGGTGACAACTGAATGGCTGCGGGCAACCCCAGTCGCGCCATGAAGGCCAGCGTCTCGTTGATCACTTACAATCACGCTCCTTTTATTGCGCAAGCGATCGAGAGCGTGCTGATGCAGCAGACCGAGTTCGAGTTCGAACTCTTGATCGGCGAGGATGATTCCACCGACGGCACGCGCGAGATCGTCAAGAGTTACCAGGCCAAACACCCGGACAAAATCCGGCTCCTGTTGAACGATCGGAAGAATGTGGTTTACGTCAACGGAAAGCCCACCGGGCAATGGAATTTCGTCAATAACATCAGGAACACCCGGGGCCAGTATGTGGCGCTTCTGGACGGAGATGACTACTGGACCTCCCCGCTCAAGCTGCAAAAGCAAGTGGCTTTTCTGGAAACAAACCCGGACTGCGCCCTGTGCTTTCACAACGTTCGCATCCTGGACGAAAGCGACCCGGGCCGCCTCGATCTTCATCACGCGGGGCCGATGCGCGGGCGGTATGACCTCGAGGATTTGCTGACGGGCAACTTCATGCACACGTGCTCGGTCGTATTCCGCGCCCGGCTCTTCGATGATTTTCCAGCATGGATCTTCAAGTGCGCGATGGGAGACTGGCCCTTGCACGTGCTGAACGCGCAACATGGCAGAATCGGTTACCTGGATGAAGTCATGGGGGTGTATCGAAAACACTCGGGAGGGGTCTGGTCGGGACAGGAGCGCCTGAGGATTCTGGCGAACACCCTGCAGGCTGCGGAACACATCGGCACGTGTCTGACCCCGGATCAACGAAAGCATCTGGACGCGGGCAGGGCGCATTGGCACCGGGAAATGATTGAGCTCTATGGGTCCAACGGCGACCGTAAGGCTGCTGTCCGGCTCGCGGCGTCTTATTTTAAACAATTTCTATTCCGGACCAGGACCGAGCCGTGGCGCGTGTTGCGAAGGATGCTGCTCTCCCAGCTCCGCTGCGCCGGACGTTCCCCAACAAAACCCAATGTCGATCCCGCAAAACCATTATGATCCGCATCTTCCCACGCAAGCTCCATTACGCCGCAGCGGCGATCCTCGAGCCGATCCAAATCCTCCTCGGAACCCGTGATCCACTGCTGCCGTCGCGGGAACTGATCGACAGCGTGGGCGGAGGCGACTACAAGGCGCTGGGCAACCAGTGGTTCCGCCATTTCACCACGATCGGCGGCCTCAAACCGGATCACCGCGTCCTCGATGTCGGATGCGGCTGCGGGCGAATAGCTGTGCCTCTCCTGGAGTATATCTCGGGCAACGGCGGGTATTGGGGCTTCGACATCACACGCGCCGGGATTCGCTGGTGCGAGCGTCGGATCGCGTCCAGGCGCCCAAACTTCCATTTCACGCTCGCCGACATTTACAACAAAAACTATCACCCCGAAGGGCGCATTCAGCCGGTTGAATATCGATTTCCCTATGCAGATGGTTTCTTTGATTTCATTTTTCTGACCTCGGTCTTCACGCACATGCAAGCGCCCGAAATGAACCGTTATCTGTCCGAGATCGCGCGGGTGATGAAGTCCGGCGCGCGGTGTATGATGAGCTTCTTCCTGATGAACCCCGAAGTTCGCAATCTCCCGCAGGACAAAGCGATCATCGACTTCAAGTTCAAACTCAAGGACTGCTATTCGAGTCGGGAGGACATTCCCGAGGCGGCGATTGCGTTTGACGAAGGTTACGTGCGCGATCGGTTTTCTGCGCGGGGGCTGCGCATCATCGAGCCGATCCATTTTGGTTGTTGGTGCGGGAGGAAGCAGTTCGTGGACTATCAGGATATCGTGCTGGCGACGAAGCCCTGAGAATCGGCGAGTTGGTTTCGGACATCCGGTCCAGCCGCGCGAGCGCCACCGGGTCCTGCTCATTGAAAATCCGCTCCAGCATCTCATCAATGACCACGTCCGGCTTTTCCCGTTCGATCAGCGGCCGGTCCCATTCGGGATGCCAGATGTAAATGACTTCGCGGAAATGCTGGCCGAGGAACGGATACCAGGCGCGGGCGAAGGAATCGCGGAACAGGAGAGCCTTTCCGGAGGCGTGCTCATTGAAAGTATAGCAGGGCTTGTGCTCTTTCTCATCCCGCTGCGGGAGGCGCACCGGATCCATGTGCGCCGCTCCCAGGTGGAGCAGTCCCAGCAGGACGTTCAGGTTGCCCACCACGAAGTTGGCATATTTGAAGAACGCGAGCGTCCCGATGTTCAGCGCCACCGCCTCACCCACCGCCTATTTCCGCCGCGTGACGCCGGTTTCCCGATCCACCCATTGTCCCAGAAAATAATTCAACAAGGCGGAGCCCAGCATCAGGAAGACGAAGACCACCTCGCCCCAGGCGTAGAAAATCACACTGAAGACCAGCAACAAGGCGTTGCGCAACTTCAATCCCGGAAGCGCGCACATCGCCAGTACGACCGGCAGGAACAGAAACAAAAATATTGGAGAACTGAACAGCATTCTACCGGTAAAGAATCTCGAATACTCGCAATGCACCCGTTCGGCTGTCAAGCGGATCGGCTGCAAATGACGACACGGTCCGCGCGCTGGAACGATGGACAAGGGAAGGCGGCGGCGATATTTTGGGGCGCATACATGCGCGCGCCTTTAGTGAGCATTTTGATCCCCGTGTACAACGGCGAACCTTTCCTGGCGGAATGCATCGACTCCGTTTTGGCCCAGGATTTCGCCGACTATGAATTGCTCATCAGCGACGATGGATCCACCGACGGTTCGTCCGGGGTGATCCGACGCCATGCGGAACGCGACGGGCGGATTCGCTGGTGGCGGAATCCGCGCAATCTTGGCATCGGGGGCAACTTCAATGCGTGCCTGAAGGCGGCACGGGGCGAGTATGTGAAGTACGTGCTGCAGGACGACAAGCTTCTGGATCCATCCGCGGTGCGGCGCCTGGTGGCGACGCTGCAGGGCGACCCGACCCTGTCGCTGGTCGTGTCGGCGTCGCAGCGGATCGACGCGGAGTCGAGATTGATTCGCATCCGGGACTGTTTCGGACGATCGGGGGTGTGGGAGGGCAAGGAAGTGATCGCGCGATGTGTTGGCGAGAATGGGAATTTGATAGGGGAGCCATCGCTCGCGCTGTTCCGGAGGGCCCAGGCGGCGCGGGGATTCGACGAGGGATTGAGGCAGTTGCTGGATCTGGAGCTGTGGTTTCACCTGTTGGAGCAGGGCCGGTTTGCGTACATTGCCGAGCCGCTCTGCGCTTTCCGCGAACATGCGGCTCAGCAAAGCGAGGTCAACTGGCGCAGCGGCCTTGCTGCGGAGGAAGATGTGACGTTGATAGAACGATACTACTTCAAGCCGTGGATGAAGGACTTCATCACTCCGCAGGCGATCTTCACCCAGGTTTATTATTTGCGCAAACGCCGGAGGGAACGCCCGGCGGCTCTCGCCGCGGCGATGGCCCGGGACTTGAGCCGGCGCACCTACGTTTTCTGCTGGCTGCGGCACAAGTTGACGAGACCCTTCTGCAATCTCCGGCTGTGGCTCGAGAAGCGCAGGGTGTTCGGCTGAGGAGTTTGGACGAATTGCCCCACGGATGCCATGCGCAGAGAGGCGGGTGGTTCAGCTCAGGGACTTCGAATCGGTCTCTCTGCGCTTCACGGGGCGGCGGGAACGGCGTTGATCGGGATGGCTTCAACGTTGTTGATCACGGCCGTCCCGTTGACGCGCGAGTTTTCGAGGGGCAATTGAAACAGCTTCACGGGCGTCTTGAGTTGATTCCCGAGGACTGTCAGGCCGTTTGTCCACGCCGGGGATGCCGCGGCGTTTGCGGTGGCGAACAATTTCCCGTTGAACGTCACGCTTTGCTTCAGGCTTCGATTGGTGCCGCTGACCTGGAACCGGTAGAACAGATGTGATTGCACCGCTCCCTGACCAATTCCCTGAACGGTGGTGTTCTTGTCGAGATCAGTCGTTCGGGCAAGAGCGGGGTTCGGCGAAGGGGGCTCCTTCGTAAGCTGCAGCGAACCGCTGTAAACCGAGCCGTCCGCGTCCACGATCCGGATGTCGCTCCCATTCTGTTCCATTTGGAATGAGACCAATATCGGGGCGGTGTTGGCGGATAGCGAAGCAGTGACGGTTCCCGCGACCGCCGGACTCGAAGCCGGAGCGGCCTGCACATACCGTTGGGAATTCAAGACTGGGGATTCGGCCACGCCGCTTTGGATGGGAGCGCGGAGGCCAAGCGTCTTGTCTGCCGCCACGAAGCCGTCCTCGGCCGTTGCCGGAGCAGCGGAAGCCCCGCCCTCCACCATCGTTGCTCTGTTGTTTCCCTGCGACGATTTCTCCATCGCCCCCGGCGGCGTTTGGGCCGTGCTTTTGGCGACTGAAGCGACGCGCTCCCGGTTGGCCGCAAGGTCGGCGTTTGCACCAGCTTTTGCCATGTCGGACGTTGGGAGCCGGGTCGGCGGGGGAACTGCCGATGGGGCGGGAGGCTTCGCGGCAACCGGTGTCAGCGAACGCAACTCGTCTCGAGCTGCGAGCGTCAGCGGGGCCTTCTTCGTTGAGTGGCTCAGGCTCGGTAACAACAAAGCTGCGCCGACGGCCGCGATCGCCAGAACACACAGGACCCACGCCAATCTCGGTCGAAGAGCGGCCAGGAATTTGAATGACCCGCCTTCCGCGCCCGGTTTCGGAGCGCGTCGCGCCACCTCGCCCTGCAACATCCGCCGCGTCGCGGGATGCAACTCCAGCGGAGGGCCGGCTTCTTCGCGTCGCTTGTTCGCGCAGTCGCGCAGCCGTTTTTCAATTGGGCGTTCCGGTTCCATGCATGTCTGCTATCCGTTAGACGGGAAAACTCCCGATTTTTCCCCCGAAAATGTCCTGCGCAGGAGGGCTTCGAGCCGATCGAGGCATTTGCTGAGGCGCGAGCTGACGGTTTTCGGATTCAACTTCAACGTGCCACTGAGTTCCTCATAGCTCAAGTCGCCGAAATAACGGAGTTCGATGATTTCGCGGCACGGCTCGCCAAGCCGGTCGAGCGCTTCGCCGAGGAGGGCCATTTGTTCGGCGCCCATCAGAATGGCGTCGGGTCCTGGCAGGTTGCCCGGCGGATCCGGCGCGAGGCCGGTTGAGGGATCTTCGGCCTGGAGAGAGACCGGCACTTGACCCGCGCCGCGTTTGACGGCATTTCGGCGTTCACGAAAATCCCGGGCTTTGTTGGTTGCGATGCGGAAGAGCCAGGTTTGGAACTGGCTGTCGCCCTGGAAAGAATCCAGGTTGCGGATGACCGAGAGGAACACTTCCTGGCATAGCTCCTCGGTGTCTTCGCGGGTGAAATCAGACGCAAGCTGGAAGAGGAAGCGCCCCGCAGCCGCGTAATGCAGGTCAAACAATTCATCCCACGCAGCCGCGTCGCCGCGGCGGCAACGTGCCAGCAGTTCGGCTTCCGAGCCCATGCGAATCAGACCCTATTGGAAGCCAATCCGTTTGAACAGAATTTTACTTGGAGGGGCTCGGCAGGGCGTGCAAGGCGATGTCGCGTCGGAACGGCGGCGGCTGGAGGACGAGATAACCGTCTTCCGCCTTCGCCGTGTCGGTACGAACAATTTCGCCCTTGTAGGTATCCCACCAGTTGACCCCGTATGACCCGGTCTTCGTCACGGGCAATTTGAGGGTCACATCCTCGAAAAGCTTCGGTTGGATCCGTTGGGCATCGCTGTACCAATTCGAGTTGGGATCGTGCAGCCACGCAATCGTCTCCCCGTTGCCGCGATCGCCCAGCGCCAGCGGCTCCAATCCCGTCACGCCGGGGCCCCGGGCCTCGGACAGCGTGATCGATTCCAAGGTCAGCCAATCGCCATCGCGCAGGTCCAGAACAATCGTGTGCGCCCCTTGCGGCACCGCCACGTCCCGGTTTCGATCGGATTCCGCGATCGCATACAGTGCGTATTTCGGATCGACGCCCTTTCCGCCCGATCCCGGCCCCGGCGTTTCCGGCCCGGGTTTGAACATGAACCGACCCGCCGGGTGCTCATCGATGCTCACCTGAAGCGCGCAGGGAGCGGAGGCGCGGGCCACGCGAATGATCATCCGGGTCGCCTTCGGCAGGTCGGCCTTCAGCGTCAATTTCGTCCGGAAATCGGGCTTGATCGGACCATAGAGAAAGGTGGGCAAAGTCCTGGAAATCACGCCATCCGGGCCGGCGACCAGCGGCCGGGGATCCGCCTTGCCCCATCCGCCCGCAGCCGTGAGCACCAGGTCCGAGAACTCTCCTGAAGGATGGTTGAAGGTCGGGCTGGCCACGGTCAACGGCTGGAAATCCCGTCGCGCCCAGTCGATGGTTGCGGCAAAGCGCGCCAGCGACCTGAACGGAAACCACAGATCGCGCGGGCGCAGATAGTCGTACCAGTACCAGATGCTGGTGCCCCCCGCATCTCCCGACAATGCCGAAACCCACAATCCGTCGTGCAGGTTGGCCGCGGTGTGGTAGGGATCGAATTCATCGTCGGACCGGCGCCACGAGATGCCGAGTTCGCCCATGAAATGCGGTTTTTGAAATGGGTCGTGCGAGCGCGCATCGGCGGCCAGGACCGGGACCACGTCGCGCACGGAGCCGTCGTCGCCATAAAAATGACTTTGGGTCAGGTCGATGGTTGGCAGTTGCCAGACCTCCGGTTCGCCCGGGGCGCCGTAGGAGGTGGTGATGAGGTGGCCGTAAGGATCATTGGTTTTCAGGTAGGCCGCCATTTCCTTGATCCAGGGGGCGATGCTGCCCAGTTCCATGTTATCCTGTTCATTCCAGAACTCCCAAACCGTCAAGGAAGTGAATGAGGAGTACCGGGCGACCAGATCGCGCAGACGGCGTTGGTACATTTTCCGCGCCACCGGATGGGTGAAGAAATCCTGCGGTCGTGTCACGGGCCCGCCATTGACCTCGTTGTAGGGAGAGATCGGCCAGACGGCGTCGCCCCAATAGTCCTTGTAGATGAGGTCGCGGTAATTCTTGAGGGTGAGCATCACGCCAATGCCGCGTTGCTGCGCCATATCGAGGATTTGCTCGTAGAACCAGGCGGCGGCGAGATCATAGCGCCCCAAGCCCGCTTCCCGGGTCTCCGGCACCGGATTCGGGAGAGAAATCCAAACACGGGTGAAGTTGGCTTGGACGCCCTTCAGTTTGTCGAACGAGGCCTCGTATTCCGCGAGACTGCCCCAGCCCAGGTTCGGGCCGATCAGGAAATAGGAGGCGCCGGAATCGAACTGGAAATAGCGGGTGTTATGGGGCGAGCGACGGACGAAGCCCGGCGATTTGCCCGGGAACACGCTGAACGTCTGCGGAGGAGAGCCGCCTTCGCCGCTCCGGTCGCGCGCGAAGATCTGCAGTTCCCATGCTCCGGGCAAAGGCGCGGCAAACCGCACGAGCCAATGCGGATCTCCCACCACATCGGCCCGGGTCTTGCCGTCGGCGCTCGGCCCGCGCCGATATTGCTGATACCAGAAGCCGGGCACCTTCACCGTTTTACCCCCGGGTCCGCGGAAGACGGCGTCCACCGCGATTTCATCGGGATCAAATGGGTTGGCGTAAGTGCGGTCCAATGCCACGACCCATTCGAGGCGCTGGAAGGTCACGGCCGAATCGACGGCCGTGCCTTGCGGGTGCACCTCTACCACCGGCGCGGCCTGTGTGAGCGGCGCGAAGAACAGCAGGCTGAGGGCAGCCCGGGCGCAAAGCCGCGGGCGGATTCCGGTTTTCAATGACGGGCCTTTCATGGCGACCGTGTTTCCGTGATCAGAAATACTCCCCCGTGACGGAATCACAAGGGGAGAATCTGATGCCGCCGGCGCCCGTCTGAAGATTGCCACCGAAGCGGTAGGGCCGAGCTGCCGCTCGGCCGGGCGGCGCACAGCACCGCCCTGCCTTGGTGGCAGTGTTACATGCCGCCAGCGCCCCCGAATGTCAGCCGGGAGCTACGCCTTCCAGATCATGTCCGCCACCGTGCGCCCTGCCGGAATGAACGGCAGCACGTGTTCGGTGTAAGGCACGATGACGTCGAGCACGAACGGCTCGTCACAATCGAGCATCCGTTGCATCGCCGCGCGCAGGTCCTTCCTGTAAATCACCCGCTCGCATTTCACGTCGAAGCTGCTGGCTACGGCGATGTAGTTCGGATAGATCTCCTTGGTGTTGAGGGGATCGCCGAGATACGTGTGGCCGCGGTTGCCGCCGTAGAAGCGGTCCTCCCATTGCATCACCATGCCGAGATGCTGGTTGTTCAGGATGATCGCCTTGGCCGCGATCTTCTCGATGTGCGCCGTGGCCAATTCCTGAATGTTCATCAGGAACGAGCCGTCGCCATCGATGTCAACCACCTGGCGGTCCGGGAAGGCGACCTTCGCGCCGAGGGCGGCGGGGTAGCCATAGCCCATGGCGCCCAATCCGGCGCTGGTGAGGAGCTGGCGCGGATACTTGCACTTGTAATATTGCGCAGCCCACATCTGATGCTGTCCCACGCCGGTCGTGATGATCGCTTCCCCCTTCGACAGGTCATACAGCGTCTCGATCACCATCTGGGGCAGGATGACTTCGCTTTCCCTGCCTTTGAGATGATTGCGCATGTGTTCCGATTTCATGACTTCTTCCGTGACGCGGTAGCCGAACGGCGCCTTTTGCTTCCACGCCTCGACTTGCGTGTGCCATTCCGTAAATTTCTTTTCGATCGGCCGTTTCCGGAGCATCTCGTTCAACCGGCCCAGCGCGTATTTGATGTCGCTGACCACCGGCAGGTTGGCCGGTTTGTTCTTGTTGATCTCCGAGGGGTCGATGTCGATATGGACGATCGTTCCCTTCTCGCAGAACTTGTCCACCTTGCCCGTGACGCGGTCGTCGAATCGCACGCCCATGGCCAGGAGCAGATCGGCTCCCGGCGCGATCAGTTTCATGGGATCGGCGGGGTTTTTGCGCTGTTCGTACTCGCCGTTGACGGCCCAATTCGCGAAGGCCGCGCCGTGCATGCCCAGCCAGCGGAGGGACAGCGGATGCGTTTCCGGAAACGCGCCGCAGCCCATGATGGTCGAGGTCACCGGAATCTGGGTGGCTTCGATGAACTTCGCGAGTTCCCCGCTTGCGTTGCCGGTGATGATGCCGCCGCCGACATAAAGCACGGGCCGTTCGGATTTCTCGATCAACCCGATGATTTCGTTCAGGACGAGATCGCTCGCGCGTTTGTCGGGATTGTAGCCGCGCACGTGGACCTCGGTCGGGAACACCGGCTGCGTGCGGGCCTGCTGGATGTTCTTTGGCAGGTCGATCAACACCGGCCCGGGACGCCCGGTCTGCGCAAGGTAAAAGGCTTCCTTGACGATGCGCGGAATGTCGTTGATGTCCGTGATCAGATAGCTGTGCTTCACGACCGGCAGCGTCATGCCGAAAATGTCCGTTTCCTGGAAGGCGCCCTTCCCGATCATGGTCTGGGGGACCTGGCCGGTGATGGCGACCATCGGGACGGAATCCATGTAGGCGTCGGCGATGCCGGTGACAAGGTTGGTGGCGCCGGGGCCGCTGGTGGCCATGCAGACGCCGGCCCGGCCGGTGGCGCGGGCGTAGCCATCGGCGGCGAAGGCGCCGCCCTGCTCGTGGCGGGGCAGGATCACGCGGATCTTCTTCGATCGCGTGAGCGCCTGGTGGATTTCCATGCTCGCCCCGCCGGGATAGGCGAAGATCGTGTCCACGCCTTCGCGTTCGAGGCAGGCCACCAGGATCTCGCTGCCGGACATGGCGGGGCCGACCTCGGCACGTTTGGCGGCGGAAGTCCGTTTCTCGATGTCAGTGGTTGTTGTCTTGCTCATGTGCTCTTTCCGGTTGCGGCTGCCAGTCGCGGATCAAATAAAAAACCCACGACCGTTTCCAGCCGTGGGTTCTTGTCGAAATTCAACTTAACAACGACAAGCGCCAACGGCGTCGCTTCCTACGACGACGACGACTGCCAGCACGACTTGTCGGTTGTTGTTCAACATTTGCAAGGATTCTATCGGCGGAACCCGGTCCGGGTCAAGCCCGGATTCCAAGAAATCTCCGCTCAATTGCAGCTATCGCCCCGGCTGCCCTGTTTCGCAGTGAAGATGCTGGGAAAACCTGGGAGGAGATCCAAACGCTGAGCCGGCATCCAACCCGGCCCAAGTGGCATCCCGGCGGGGGTGGACTCTATTTGCACTCCATCGTCGTGGATCCGCTGAAACCGGACCGCCTGTTCGTTAGAATCTCCGCCGTGGGGGGGTTCCGCACCGACGATGCCGGCAAAACGTGGCGCATCGCCAACCATGGAACGCGCAGCCAACTTCCTGCCGCAGAACAAAGGGTTGCCACAGCAAAACGCGTTCGCAGGAATCTACCGCAAAGGCATCGCAACGGATGCGCGCAATCCGGCCGGCATTTATTTCGGCACCAACACGGGCAAACTTTTCGGTTCGGCCGACGAAGGCGATTCGTGACGCCTGATCGCCGATGATCTGCCGCCGGTTTATTCGGTGGCTACCGGGTTGATTTGACAGCGGCGCCTGATCGCAGCCTCCCTGTTGCGGTGTGGACGAGGCAGGCGGAGCGCGGACAGCCATGTCCGCGCGAAGCGAGATATCCCCTGCGCGGACTCAGCGGACCGCGACTGTGTGCGAAGCACCAGTCGCTGCGCGCCGGCATTGTCACCTCGCCTTGGAACTAACCCTGCGCCCTTGCAATGTCTGACCGTGCTGCGGCTGGTCCTCGGCGGACACAGCCGCGCTCNNGAGTCTTTGGGCAACACGCCCTTGAGATGCGCCCGACAAGACGACCGAGCGGAATTTTGCTTTGCGCTGAACCGATGCGAACGCTACTGTGCCCTCGGCTTGTCCGGTGGTGTAACGGTAGCACTAGGCCCTTTGGAGGCCTCTGTCTTGGTTCGAATCCAGGCCGGACAGCCAATTGCCAGCAGCTTGTCCCACAAGGGTTTCACGCGCTCTTCAGACGCGAAATTGTCAATTGTTAGGACCGACCCGTTCCCGCAACTTGGCCGAATCCCAACGGGATTCCATCCGTCAGCCCAGGGTTGCGAGGAACGAGCTACCCTGGGTCCAACGTCCAATCATTTTCAACCCCAACGGGGTTGTATCCGCAATCATGGTCAATAGATGCAACTCCGTTGGAGTTGATTTCATTTTTGACTCGCCACCCGGTGTAGCCGCGATTGCATCGCGTCAACACTGGGCTGAATGATGAAATCCCTTTGGGATTGTTCCCGTCAATGTTTGCGATCAGCGTTCACATCTATTCAGGTCGACCTGGCGTGAAACTGGTGCAAAATACTTGAGCATCACGCCCCCGCGCTCGCCTATCCTGTTCTGATCGATGAAATCCCCTTGGGATTACCCCAGCGCTTCTGGCACGCTCGGTAGTGCCCTAGTTTGAGCGGGTGGAGCGCAGAGCATTGCTCCGCGAGTGTCTGAAACCACCGCACCACGCGGAGCAATGCTCCACGCTCCGCCAATTTAGGACACTACCGCACGTTCCTGTCGCTGGACACGGGGCTTGGATTCCGGCATTCTTTGTGCATGACCGATGAGGCCCAGTCCCGCTCATGAATTCGATGTTCGATCAGATTTCCTCTAACATGGGCCGGATTCCGCCTCTATAAACCAACGAAATTATGGACCAGCCACCGCCAATCCCCGAAACCACTCCCCCGGCTCCGCCGCCACCTCCAATGGCGGCGACGTCGCTCGCCGCGCGGTTGTTGAACGTCTTCGCCACGCCGGGCGACGTCTTCGAGGAGGTGAAGGCCGCGCTGCCATCCGTGGCCAACTGGCTCGTGCCGATCGTAATTTACGGCCTCGTGACGGCCGTATCGTCCGTCCTGGTTCTCTCCCAACCCGCCATGGCCCAAAAGATCCACGAGAAGCAGGAAAAGGTCTTCGATGACCAGGTTAAAGCCGGCAAAATCACCCAGGAGCAGGCCGATCAAATGGAGAAGTATGCCGAACTGGCCGCAAAAATCGCCGGAGGAGTCGGCGGCTTTTTTATGGGCTTCATCACGGTGTTCGGGTGGGCGTTCTTGTTGTGGTTAATCGGCCGATTCGCTCTGAAGGCCAACCTGCACTTCATGAAAGTGACTGAAGTGGCGGGTTTGGCGGCCTCCATAAGCGCACTGGAATCCCTGGTCAGGATGTTGCTCATCTTCGGATTCAACAACCCGCTCGCGTCTCCCAGCATGGCGATGCTGCTGAAGAATCCGGATCCAAAAAACGGCCTGTTCATGCTCCTCAGCATGGTCAATATCATGACGTTTTGGGCCCTCGTGGTGCGGTCGATCGGGCTGGCCAAACTGGCCGGAGTGCCTACGGTTCGGGTCGTCGTGTGGGTTTTCGGCGCCTGGGCCGTTGTGATGTCGATTTTGACCGCTTTCAGCATGGCCCTGCAAAAGGGGTTTGGGGGATAAGGCGGACGGCTTTTTCGTCAACCCGGTGACGCGCTCGTTTCCAAGTGAAACAAATCAGCCGCAAGCGTGTCTATAAAATGATCGACTAACATGGCCAATTCAAAAAAGCGCAAAAGAATTCTCATTTTTTCCGGCATCGTCGCCGTTCTCGTGGTCCTGACCCTCGTGGCGGTTCTCAGGAAAAAGGAGCCCGCCATCACGGTCCAGACCGAAAAGGTGGCGCGCCGGGACGTGGTCGAGAGGGTCGTCGCCACCGGCAAGATCCAGCCGGTCATCCAGGTGGTCATCAGTCCCGAGGTCAGCGGTGAGATCATCGAGCTGGCGGTCAAGGAAGGTCAGCGGGTCCGGAAAGGGGATTTGCTCCTGAAAATCAAACCCGACTTCTATCTCGCGGCCGTCAACCAGGCCAAAGCCGGTTACGAATCTTCGGTTGCCAGCAAGGACGAAGCGGCCGCGAACCTGGTCAAGGCCGACGCGGATTTCAAGCGCAACAACGAACTGTTCAATCACAAATTGATTTCCGAGGCGGACTTTATCGGATTCAAGGCCGCCTTTGAAGTTGCCCAGGCGCAGTTGGAGAGCGCGACGCACCAGGTGGATGTCGCCAAGGCCGCCGTGGACAGCGCCCAGGATTCGCTGGACAAAACCACCATTATGTCGCCGCTCACGGGAACGATCAGCAAACTCAACTCCCAACTCGGCGAACGCGTGCTGGGGACCGTCCAGAATGTCGGCACCGAAATCATGACCGTCGCCGACCTGAGCGAAATGGAAGCCCGGGTGGACGTCGGAGAGGTGGACGTGGTTTTGATTGCGACCAACCAGATTGGGCGATTGGAGGTGGACGCATTCAAGAACAGGAAATTCACCGGAACGGTCACCGGCGTGGCCAAATCGGCCAATGGCCTCGGCCAAACCGCCCTCAGCACGAGCAGCAGCCAGGACGCGACGAAATTCGAGGTGCACATTCGCATCAATGACAAGGAATCGTTCCTGCCCGGGATGTCTGTGACCGCCGAAATTGAAACCCGCTACCGGACCAATGTCCTCACCGTGCCCATCGCCAGCCTCACCACGCGGATGCCCAAGGAACCAAAGAAAGACGGCGGCAAAAGCGCTGCCGCGACCAACGCAACCGCAAAAGTGGCTGGAACCAATTCCACGGTCGCCCATGCCGACCCCCTCCCCGCCGCTGACACCAACGCCTGGAGATCCGACAAGAAATCCAAGGAGACCAAACCCATCGAGGTCGTCTTCGTGGTGGATGGCGATCATGCCAGGATGCTGCCGGTTAAAAGCGGCATCAGCGACGACGACTGTTACGAAATCACCGAAGGGTTGAAGGAAGGGCAGGAAGTGGTGTCCGGTGGGTTCAAGGCGATCAGCCGCGACCTTGAAGACGGCAAGAAAATTGTCAAGGGCCCGTCGAATCTGGCGGCGGATGCAAAGGAGCCGTGAGCCTGATCCGACTCCAACAGATCTCGCGCCGGTATCAGATGGGCGCGGAGACGGTGCACGCGCTTCGCGAAATCTCCCTGGAAATCAACCGGGGCGACTACGTGGCCATCATGGGCCCATCCGGCTCGGGCAAATCCACCCTGATGAATTTGATCGGATGCCTGGATACCCCCAGTTCCGGCCACTACGAACTCAACGGAGTTCAGGTCAGCGAGATGGATGACAACGAGCTGGCGGAAATCCGCAACAAGGAAATCGGTTTTGTCTTTCAGACGTTCAACCTTCTGCCCCGGTCCGACGCGCTGCGCAACGTGGAACTCCCGCTGATCTACGCCGGTCTGCCCGCGGAACAGCGACGCCACACCGCGCTGGAGGCGCTGACCCGCGTCGGCCTGGCCGACCGCGTCCATCACAAACCCAACGAGCTTTCGGGAGGCCAACGCCAGCGCGTCGCCGTCGCGCGCGCGCTCGTCAACAAGCCTTCCATCCTCCTCGCCGATGAACCGACCGGGAACCTCGATTCGAAGACCGGCACGGAAATCATGGCGTTGTTCGAACAGCTCGCCGGGCAGGGGAATACGATCATCATCGTCACGCATGAAGAGGACGTCGCCAGTCAGGCGCGTCGTGTCATCCGTATCCGCGACGGCCTGATTGCCAGTGACGAACAGACAGCCAAGGGACGGGGGACGGGGGACGAGGGCCGCACCGCCAGGCACCTGCCGCCGGGGACTCCGATTACCGGCCCTCGATTTTCGACCCTCGGCTCTGCTCCCGCATGAACCTCCTGGGCGAATTGAAGGAGGGGTTCGGGATTTCCTGGGGTGCGATTCGCGCCAATAAAATGCGCTCCGTTTTGACGACCTTGGGCATTGTCATCGGCATCGTCACCGTCACGTTGATGGGCACGGCCATCCGGGGATTGAACACCGCCTTCGCCAACAGCATCTCGACGGTCGGCACGGACGTGTTCTTCGTTCAGAAATTCTCCTGGTTCAGCGATGATCCCTGGTGGAAAGTGCGCAATCGCCGCGAAATTTATCTCGCCGACGGCCAGTCGTTCCTTCGCAGCGCCAATCCAGCCTGGGTCGTGGCGCTCGAATCCATCGGCATCGGGACGGTCAAGAAGGGCAACAACGTTGCCAGCGGGGTGGTCCTCGTCGGAACGACCGAAGAAGAGGTCATCACGTCGGCGTTGAATTTCAAGGAGGGCCGCTTTTTGAGCGGACCCGAGGTGGACGGCGCGCGGCCCGTCTGCGTCCTGGGCTCGGACCTGGCCAACAGTTTCTTTCCGCAGGGCGGGGCGGTTGGACAGGAAGTGCGCATCAACAACGCCAAGTTTGAAGTCGTCGGCATCCTCGAAAAGCGCGGCAAATTTCTCGGGCTGGAAAACCTCGACAACACGGTTTACATCCCGGTTACGCGGTTCGTCAGGAGATTCGCGTTTTTTCCCGGCATCCGCATCGCCGTCAAAGTCGGCACCCTTTCCAGTCTGGATGATTCCAAGGAGGAAGTGCGCGGTGTCATGCGCCGGGTGCGCCGGCTCGGTCCGGGAGACCCGGATGATTTCGGCGTGAACTCGATCGAAGCGCTGGTGACAAACTTCAAACGACTCAGCGGCATCATCGGCAGCGTCGGCCTCTTCATCACCGGACTGTCGCTCTTCGTCGGCGGCATCGGCATCATGAACATCATGTTTGTGTCGGTGGCCGAGCGGACATGGGAAATCGGCATCCGCAAGGCCATCGGCGCCAAGCGGCGCACCATCCTGATCCAGTTTCTGAGCGAGGCGGCGACGATTTGCCTCCTGGGCGGATTCATCGGCGTGGCCATCGCCTGGGCCGCCACGCTGATCCTCAGGACCTTCATGCCCGCCAGCATGTCGCCCGTCATCGTGGGCGTCGCGCTGGCCGTGTCCATCCTGACCGGCATCGTCGCCGGCTTCGTCCCCGCCTGGCGCGCGGCGCGGATGAACCCGGTGGATGCGTTGAGGAATGAATGAGGTTCAAACGCCCAACACTGTTGTTCGCGGAAATGAAGGAAAGCTTCCTCATGGCCATCGGCGCGCTGGTGGCCCACAAACTCCGCGCAGCGCTCACCCTCCTGGGCGTGATCGTCGGCGTGTTCTCGATCATCGTCGCCATGACGGCCATGCGCGTGCTCCAGCACAAGATCGAAAGCGATCTGAGCGGATTGGGCGCGCACACCTTCACCGTGGACCGCTGGCCCGCCGTTTCCTTTGAAGGACCGAAGGGTTGGGAGAAATACCGGCGCCGAAAGGCCCTGAAGCTGCAGCATGAAAAACTGCTGCGCGACCGCGCCACGCTCGCCGTCGCCGTGGGGGCGGAGGTTTACCTCGATGACGGCGAGGCCTCGTCCGAGTTCGGCAAGACGGACCCGGACACCGAGTTGACGGGAGTGACTCCGGATGTCTTTATCTGCAAGAACTGGGAGATCGAGGAGGGACGCGGCTTTTTGGACATTGAAATGGACAGCGCTCATCGCGTCTGCGTCATCGGCCATAAGCTCGCCAAAAAGCTGTTTCCACACGGGTCCGCGCTGGGCGAGAAGGTCAAGCTGGACGGTGTCAACTACTCCGTCATCGGCGTCCTCAGCAGCACCGGAGCCATGGGCGGTCAGGAACAGGATCACGTGATGGCGGTGCCGATCACCACCGGAATCAATCCTTACACGAGCTGGCGGAGCCTGACTCTCTATGTGCAGGCGCGCGACCAGGCCACCTACGACGACACGGTCGAGCAGGTGCGCGGAATCCTTCGCGCGGCGCGCAGGGTGCCGCCGGGAGAGCCGGATGATTTCGAGATTTCTTCCAACGACTCGCTCATCCAGATGTTTCGCAACATGACGGTTGCGGTGCGGGTGGGGGTGGCGGTCGTCAGTTCCATCGCCCTGCTGGCGGCGGGAATCGGGATCATGAATATCATGCTGGTTTCGGTCACCGAACGAACGCGCGAAATCGGCATCCGCCGGGCCGTCGGCGCCAAGAAAAGGAGCATCATGACGCAGTTCATCATGGAAGCCATCGTGTTGTGCGAAGTCGGCGGCGTCATCGGCGTCGTGCTCGGGATACTGGGAGGAAACGCCACGGCCCTGTTCCTGAAGCTCACACCCGTGGTGCCCGTGGATTGGATCCTCATCGGCCTGTTCATCTGTTCCATCGTCGGCATTGTTTTCGGCACCTACCCGGCCTGGAAAGCGGCGAACCTCGATCCGATTGAATCCCTGAGATACGAATGAGCCGCGACGCCCGAATCATTGTGTTCGGGTCGCGGCGTTGGGACGTCTTCGCTCATGCGTCGGGGTTCGCAAGGAGCATGACAAACTTGGCCCTGACAGATTCGCGGGCTGAAAGCCCTTCATGTGACAGCCTTGGGGGGAGCGCGAAACGCGCAGCCGTGCCGGCCGACCGCGGGAGCGGTGGACACTCGGCGCCAAACTTCGCTGATGTTGATCGTCGCGCCAAGCTCACGGAGCAGATAGTGGAGTCCGAGGTCGGCCCGCATGAGGAATGCGAATTCAGGGTTGATCAGTTTGTCCTGCAACACCCGCTTCCGATGTTGCTGGCGGATTTCCTTCAATTTTGACTCCAACCTTGGGTCGCCGCGAAAATCTATCACCAGGTCGGCCGTAACGTCTTGCGGGTAGAGAATGTCACACCACTGTTCCAGAAGAGGCAAGATCTTGCGGGCGCGCGCATAGGGTACGCTCCGTCCATAAGCGAGTGCCAGAAAGCGCCGCGCCGACGCTTCGCTTTCCCGCCACGTACGGCGGCGGTAGCAGCGGCGCAGCTCCGATACGTCGAACGAGATGCGTTTGACGCACCCGAAATCAATCAACCCGACACTGCCATTGGGCTGGAACAGATAATTGCCCGGATGGTGATCCGCGTGCAGCGCCTTGAGCCGTTGAATTTGTGTTTCATACATCTCTATCAATCGGGCGCCAAGCAGATCGCGAAACGCTTGTGAGGGTTTTCGCTTCAGCAAATCGCTCAATGTTTCGCCTTCGATATACGACATCGTCAGCACACGATCCGTGGTCAGCTCCCGGTGCGCGCGCGGAATGGCCACGTACTCGAGCCCGCTCAACCCTTTGCCAAAGAACTCCAGATTATCCGCCTCGCGCAGATAATCGGTTTCTTCCAGAATGCCCCTTTGGATTTCATCCAGCAGGGCTGCCGGGACATGGCCTGAGAGTTGACCCGGCAGCGTCGCGGACCTGAGCAGCTTGAAATCGTTTTCGATGGCTGACCGAATCGCCGGGTATTGGATTTTCACCGCCGCCTTTTCTCCATCCCGAGTGACGGCGCGGTGCACCTGGCCCAAGGACGCCGCGGCAAACGGTTCGGGATCAAATTCGCGGAACATCTCCTCCGGGTATTTGCCCAGCGAGGACTTGAACTGCGCCCGCGCCAGGCTGGCGTGCATGCCCGGCGCCCGCATTTGCAGATTGGCCAACTCCCGCAGTGCTTCCTCCGGCAACATCTCGGTCTGCATGCTCAATAACTGCCCCAGCTTCATCGCCGGTCCCTTCAGGGCCGCCAACTCGTCCCGCACCCGCCGCGAAGCCTTCTGCTGGAAGCGAGCCCGCCTTTGCGCCCGTTCGCCTTCGCCCAAAAGGAGATTCTGGGCCTGATAGCCTACGTAACTGCCCACCAAACGGAATCCGAGTTTTCCGAGCCGATAACCTCGCGCCACCGCGCCGCTCTTTTCGTTTTTGTTCACCAGTCCCACCCCTTCCTCAACACGTGAGCGCCCAGTTTCAGGCAGCGATCCAGCAGCGCCAGCGTTTGTTCCTTGCCGCGCGAGCGATCCCGCAGCCAATAGGTGATGATCGCCAAATGAAAAAGACCGAAGGCGTAAGCGCCAAAGTCGCCCACGGGAGGAAACTCGCCCGCCGCTTCGGCTTCCGCGAGGATTCCCCGGATGAACCGCAAATAGCGTAAATTGCGCTCCTGGGTTTGAAGACTCCAAGGGCTGAGTTTCGACGCCGGCGCAAGGGCGCGCAAATAGACCGCGCCGATAAACTCCTCGTAAGGCGCCAGACGCTCCAGGAAATGATGGATGATGGCGAAAAGTTTCTCGGCCAGCGCCGCTCGCTTGACGCGGCGGTCGCGCTCATACCACTCGATGACCTCAACCAGCTCCTGTTCGAAGAAGTAGAGCGCCAGATCCTCCTTGGTTTCGAAATAATTGAACAGCGTGCCTTCGGCGATTCCGGCTTTCCGGGAAATGGCTTTCGTGGTCGTGTGATAGAAGCCTTTTCCGGCGAACAATTCCAGTGCCGCGCGCAAAATGGCCCTCCGGGTCTTCTCTTTGTTCTCGACGCGTTTTCCCCGCGTTGTTCGCGCTTGCGCCCTGCCTGTTTTCCGTTTCATATCTTAAATGAGTGAACTCAAGTTGCCAGGATGTCCTCACTCATCGGCCTTGTCAATTTTAAAATGAGCGCACTCATCTTTCGCCTTCAGGGTATCCGCCTCAAGGTCACGCTTGCTCCTTCGCTTTGGCTCCGGTCCGCGCCGCTGGCGTGAACTCCTTGATCTGGGTGATCTTGGCCGCCAGCAGGCGCGTGAACAAATCCTTCAAATAATCATCGGGGTTTTCCCCACCGTTTGATTTGCAGGATGCGGCCGAGGCGGATGGCGTAATAGGCGTTTCGTCCTCTGCCGTAACGACGCAGTCCGCGGAACTCTACCAGCATTACCGGCGCTTTGGTGGCGTACCCATTGCGAAAGAGAATCGCGTCATACGTCCGGCCTTCGAGCCGCTTCTTCCGATAAGGCGTTTGCTTGCGATATTCGATGCGCCTGGTTCCCATCGCGATGTCCGCGAAATACTGCCGGCGCAGATTCAGATGCGGAACACTTTTCACAGATCAGTATTCTCCGACCTCGATGGCGCGCTCGCTCTCGATGGCGCGCAACCGTGCCGCCCAAGCTTGCAATCTGGCCTGACGTTCTTCATCGGAAACGCGCACCGGCGCATAGACGATGTTTGGCGAGAGCACGTCCCAGCCGGTAAAGCGCAGTATGCCGCGTTGGATGGGGCGTAGAATGGCGTGGATGTCACCGTTCCACCCGCCCTTTTGATAGACCGCCTCCGGCCCGCCCGTCGTCAGCGACAGCAGCGCGCGCTTGCCCTTGAAAACGCCGTTCTCGTAAAACCGTTCGCCGCCATAGGTGCGGCCCATCGCAAAGACGCGGTCCGCCCAGCCTTTGAGGATTCCCGGCAAGCCGAACCACCAGAGCGGAAACTGCCAGATCATCAGGTCGCACGCCTCCAGCTTGCGCAATTCCGCCTCCACGCCGGGCGCAAAGCCGCTCACCTCTGTGGCGTGCATCTCCTCGATCTGTTGTTTGAAGAAATCCGGATTCTTCACCGAAGTGAAATTGCGCCGATCCGACACCGGGTCGAACTTCATGGCGTAGAGATCCGACACTGCCACCGCATGGCCGGCGGCGCGCAGGGTGTCCTGCGCCGTGCGGAACAAGGCACCGTTAAAACTTCGTGGCTTGGCGTGGGCATTAACAAGAAATACAGTCATGGCGCTTATTTTCTGGCAAGGGAAGTTTTCGGGGAAGGCAATTGGATCGTTCGGCCAGCAACCATGAATACACCTTCTCCTTGGTGATGAATCGTCCGCGGCCGCTTCCGACGCGAATCAATCCACGCCTTCACCACCTCGAGGATGAAAAAGTTGTATTGGGTGACCAGTTTGCGATCAATCACCTTGCATTCCAGATTGGCATAACACTCGGCGATGAGCGGGGCCTTAACGACCGACGCGGCCACCGGCGTGAGGCCAAAGGTTTTGAACTTGTCCACCGATTGGCCGGAAGTGTTTCCGCAACTCACCACCTTTTTGGCCAACTCGACCGTCGGCACATTGATGACGCACTCTCCAGTCGCCCGCAACATTTCGAATGTGTGGTTTTGGCTGCTGATCACGCAACCCACGATCGGCGGCTCGAACTCCATCATCGTATGCCACGACAGGGTCATGATGTTCGCCCGTCCTGTGCGGGCCGTCGTGACCAGCACGATCGGCCCGGGTTCAAGCAACCCATACACTTGCGCCAGAGGAAATGCTCTTTTCTTTGCTCCTGCCATATCACAACTCTCCTTTGAAGGCGCGGTCGAGGATGGCGGCGTAGTCCTTGGCCTGCTGCAATCCGGCAGCAGCGTGTTCTTCGTCAGATTTTGCCTCAACGACCGCAGGCGGGAAATCCCGGGTGTACCGGAGAATATAATCAGCGCGTTTGCCGGGTCGACGCCTGGCCCGGCTGCCCTGAACGACAATGCGTCCGTCCGTGAAAATGGGCTGCTCAGCGATTGAATGCAGGTCATCATCCCAGCCTGACGCCTGGATTTTGGGCGTGATCAACCTGCGACAAGTGTCGGCCTCGTTCATTTGTTGAAGCCCCACCCAAAAAGACTCCGGGACGCCCGGCGACAGGGAATCATAAAGGGAACGCGAATTCCAGCCTGCATTTGAGGCTCGCCAGCCCCTCCCCAGTTTAACTCCCCCGGTGTCTTTTAATTTGAGTCAACTCGCGGGCGGAGACTGTTCAGGGGGTTGCGGCTTTCGCGGTCAGGACGGCTTTGTCGCTGGTGGAACGCGCGCTGGCGCGGGAGTCGGCGCTGGCGATGACGTGGCCCTGGACGAGGATGGCAGCCCGCACCTGGGGTGCATTCCTGATGGGATGGAGATAGATGGGCGAGCCGGCGGAGGGCTCGGTGCCGTCCGTTGTGTAGGAGATTTTATAATCCGGCACCTTGGTACCGGTGGGCGACGCGGCGGAGGACAGGATGAGGGTCTGGTCCTGATCCTGGACCAGGCTGATGGCATAGACGGCGCAGGGAGGTTTTGGGGTGTCGCTTTCGAGGAGTATGGCGGCGGTGCCTGCTTCGCTAAGGATGGGATTGTGTCCGACGAGGTGCGCCTGGTCGGAGGTTCCGAAGAAGACCGGCATCCTGGCGGTGGGAACGATGGTGGAGTCAGCGTCCTGCAGATCGGCGTAACAGAACACGGCGTCCCTCGGGCTGGAGGCGAAGGGTTTGCCGCCGAGGTCGAAGCGCACGGCCAGATCGGTGACCCGGCCCGGGGTCCGTCGTTCCTGACGGGCCACGTCGCGGCCGCCGATGAAACCTGTCGCGCGCAACGTGCCCGGTTCGAAATGGCTGAGAGTGAAGGTGAAGGGCGCGTGCCGCAGGCGCGTTGAGAACCGCGAGGTGTCGGGGCGGCGGCGCTCGATCAGTTTGTGGTTCAGGGTGAGGGCGACCTCTTCGCAATTGCTGAAGACGCGCACTTCGAGCGGCGAGTCGTGTGTCCAATAATTCGCGATGAAGACAACAGGACCGGAGGGGGTGCCGGCGATTTTCTCGTCGGCATCGCGCTGGCTGCGGAAGAACCAATAGCTGAACTTGGGGAGGCGGAAGATGTCCATGACGCCGGACGATTCCAGATCCGGGGCATAGCCGCGGTTGTAGTCGTACATGACCCAGACGCTGTCGGCGAATGCGGTGGTCTTCAAGTTATCGTTGTGGGCTTCCTGGAAGTTCATGGCCTGCTGCAGGAGGCGGACTTCGCCATCGCCGCGCAACTGGCGGCTGCTGCGTTCGCCCGGTTGCAGATCCTTCCATTTGTTCTGCTCGAGGCCGGCGTTTTGCGCGTAGTATTCCCAATCGCCATATTCGCTGACGAGGCAGGGGTGATTGGTGACGGCGAGGCATCCGCCGTGCTGGCGGGCCTGGATGAAAACGTCGTCACCGTCCATCCAGCCGCAGGTGTAGCACTGGTCGCCGGGGTATTCCTGATGAGCGATGGCATTGGCCTGTTGGACGAACGCTTTGGGCATGCTGCTTTCGTTCGGGGACACTTCCCACAGGATGACAGACGGGTGGTTGCGGTCGCGCCGGATGAGTTGGCGGCATTCCTGGTATTTCAGCTCGGCGAATCCGGGGTCTTTGGAGAAATACTGCCATCCCAGAATGCTGTCCATGACCACCAATCCCAACTCGTCACAGGCATCCAGGAAGGCGGGCGATTGCGGATAATGGGAGAGGCGGACGTAATCGAAGCCGGCCTGTTTGATTTTACAGGCGTCGCGATATTGGGCGTCATCGGGGACGGCATTCCCGATGTAAGGATACTCCTGATGACGGTTGACGCCGCGCAGGAATGTTTTTTCTCCGTTGATGAGGAATCCGTCCTTGTCGATTTGAATCCGGCGGATGCCGATGCGGGTCTGTTCGACATCGACGGCGTTGCCATTGTCGAGGACTTCCGAGCGGACCTGGTAGAGGTCGGGGGATTGGGGGGACCAGAGTTTCGGTTTTTGGAGGTGGATTTCCTGGGTCACCTCGCGGTCCGCGCCGGGCGGCAGTTCCTGCGGGGAGGATACCGAGGAGGCGACGGGTTCGTCCATGGCGTTGACGATGGTTGTTTTGAGGACGAAGGAGCGGGGACGTTGGTCCGCGTTCAGGACAAGAGTCCGGATGTTGAGGGTCGCCTCTTGTTTCGAGACCGCCGGGAAAGTGACGAAGACACCGTTTGCACCAGGAAAACGATCCGAAGGCAAAAACCATACATTTGTGAGGCTGGGCAAAGGACCTTAAAACAATTGCGCTTTTGTTTCGATGCCGCGACCCTTGGAGCCGCTGTGGAAAATCGAGTCCAACAGCGGCAACGCAAAACGCGAGCGTCAGCCGTCCATCAAACTCAAACCGTGATACTGTGAAACGAATGATCCGAAACTCCCTGGCCGTCGGCGCGATTCTCCTCGCGCTGGCATCCGCCTCCCACTCCACCCCTGCATCCGAACCGCCGCGAGAGAGGCTTTTGTTCGACAACAACTGGCGCTTCACCAAGGGTGATCCTGCTGATGCGACCCAGAAGCTGGAGTACGCGGCCATAAAAGACTGGGTCCTGGCCACCGGATCCGAGTTCACCACCAATGCCGAACTTGCCGCCCGAACGCGACCGGAGGGGAATCCCGGCCGCATCGACCCTTCGTATGCGCAGGCGGGATTCGATGATAGCCGGTGGCGATTGCTGAACCTGCCGCACGACTGGGGCATCGAAGGCCCGTTCCAGCAGGAGTATCCCGGCGAGACCGGCAAACTCCCATGGTGGGGCGCCGCCTGGTACCGCAAACACTTCAACGTTCCGGCGTCCGACACAGGCCGCCGGCTTTACCTGGACGTGGACGGCGCCATGTCGCACGCCACAGTCTGGGTGAACGGCAGGTTCGTCGGCGGCTGGCCGTATGGGTACGCCTCCTGGCGGGTGGACCTGACCTCCTCTGTCAATTTCGGCGCTGACAACGTGGTGGCCATTCGCCTCGATAATCCGCCCGATTCCTCGCGCTGGTATCCTGGCGGCGGCATCTATCGGAACGTCTGGCTCGTCAAGACCGCCCCGGTGCACGTCGGTCACTGGGGCGCTTATGTCAGCACACCGGACGTCAGCGCGGCGGCAGCGACGGTGAAGATCCGGGTCAACGTGGATAACGACACCGATTCCGACGCCGTCGTGTCCGTCCGGAATGAGGTTTGCGAACTGGACGGCGGGGGCAACAAAGGCAGGGCCGTGGCTGCTCTCGTCGCCGACGGCGTGAAGATCGCCGCGCATAAAACCGGATCCAGCGAGATGCAGATCGCCCTGAAAAGTCCGCGGCTCTGGAGCCTGCAAACCCCCCAACGCTACGTCACCGTCACTTCGATCGAGCAGGACGGCAGGCTGGTGGACAGGTACGAAACCCCTTTCGGCATCCGCACGATCCGCTTTGACGCCGACAAGGGCTTCTTCCTGAACGGCGAGCGCATCCCGCTCAACGGCGTTTGCGATCATCACGATCTGGGCGCGCTCGGTTCCGCCATCAACACGCGCGCATTGGAGCGGCAGATTCAGATTCTTCAGGAGATGGGATGCAATGCCATCCGCACCAGCCACAATCCGCCCGCGCCCGAATTGCTGGACGCATGCGATCGCCTGGGCATGGTGGTGATGGATGAATCGTTCGACTGCTGGGAGCGGGGCAAGACGAAGAACGATTACCACTTGTTGTTTGCCGACTGGCACGAGAAGGACTGGCGCGCCGAACTCCGTCGCGATCGCAACCATCCCAGCATCATTCTCTGGAGCATCGGCAATGAGATTCCCGAGCAGGATTCGACGCACGGACATCAGATTTCGGCCGAATTGACCCGCATCGCGCATGAGGAGGATCCGACGCGCCCGGCCACCGCGGCCTGCAACAATCCCCAGACCGGCTTCAATGGTTTTCAAAAGACCGTGGATGTCTTCGGCTACAATTACAAGCCGACGCAGTACGGCCGGGTGCATGAGGCCAATCCCGGCCTGCCGATTTTCGGGAGCGAAACCGCCTCCTGCATCAGCTCGCGGGGCGAGTATTTCTTCCCCGTCACCACCGACAAGGCCGGTGGCAAGGCGGACTTCCAGATGAGCTCCTACGACCTTTATGCCCCCCGATGGGCGACGACGCCGGACACCGAATTCAAGGGGCAGGACACGTTTCCGTTCGTCGCGGGCGAGTTCGTGTGGACGGGGTTCGATTACCTGGGGGAGCCAACGCCTTACAACGGCGACGCGAGCAATCTGCTCAATTTCACCGACCCGGCTGAGAAGGCGCGCATGGCGGCGGAATTGCAGGCATTGGGCCGGATCCGGGTGCCGTCGCGCAGTTCGTATTTTGGCATCATCGATCTGGCCGGCTTCAAAAAGGACCGCTTCTATATTTACCAGGCCCGGTGGCGCCCAGATCTGCCGATGGCGCATATCCTGCCGCATTGGAACTGGCCGGAACGCATCGGCCAGATCACGCCCGTCCACGTTTATACCTCCGGGAACGAAGCCGAGCTCTTCCTCAACGGCAAATCGCTTGGCCGGAAGAAAAAGGGACAATACGAATATCGTCTGCGCTGGGACGACGTGGTCTATCAACCCGGAGAACTCAAGGTGGTGGCCTACAAAAATGGCAGAAAATGGGCCACCGACGAGGTCAAGACCACCGGCCCGGCCGCGAAGCTCTCGCTGCATCCCGACCGCGATCGAATCCGCGCCGATGGCAGGGACTTGTCATTCGTCACGGTCGCCGTGGCGGACAGCAGCGGCTCGATGGTGCCGCGCTCCCAAAACCGCATTCGTTTCGAGATCGAAGGGCCCGGCGAAATCGTCGCGACCGACAACGGGGACCCCACGAACCTGGAATCGTTCCAATCCAAGGAGCGCAACGCGTTCAACGGCCTCTGCCTGGTGATCGTGCGGTCCGAGGAAGGCCAACCCGGGACCATCAAGCTGACCGCCGTCTCCAACGGCTTGAAACCAGCCAGCGTGTCCATCAAGACCAAGGACGCTGACTAGCCCTAAAACAAGCGAGTT
>PLQC01000018.1 GCA_003159675.1 Limisphaerales bacterium | reverse complement strand
TTTTAATTTGAGTCAACTCGCTACCGGTCGTGTCCAGGGAAAGGGCTTGAAAATGTCCGCGAATTAGAGCACATTTGAGGCATGACTGAGCAAGTGAGATGGCGAATTGACAAGCGACTGGTAGCGGAAGCGGAGGCGGTTTGCCGCAAACTGGGCATTAGTCCCACTGCGGCCGTGTCGATGTTCTTTGCTCAAATGGTAAAGGTTGGAGGATTGCCGTTCCGACCCAGCGAGTTTCCCGCTTTGGATGAATACGGCGTCCCCCTGCACCAGGCTGAAGCCGCGGAAACCGAGGCAATGGCGGAAATTGATGTGGTCCGGAAAGCCGGAAGATTGGTACCGTTCACAGGCAAACTGTGATTCGCGTCTTTCTTACTCCGCGCATACGGAAAACCGCTGAACGGCTTGGGCCTGATGTGAAGGCAAAAGCGGAAGAGGCAATCACGGCGGTTGCCGCGGCCTTCGGGGATCCCCACAGACACCGCGGTCTCGGACTGAGAAAACTTGCCAGGCGTTCCTATGAAGTCAGGATCTGGCTCCAGTGGAGAATCATTTTCATCCACGACGGCGAAACTCTGACGGCTTACGACATTATGAGCCATGATGATGTTGCGCGCTGGCTGCATGGGCGATCCAAGTAGATTCAAACCACCCGTCCGGCTAACTCCGCCCTTGTCTCCCTGTTGAACGCGATGAATTCGAGACTGCGGAGCGTCGCGGCTTTGTCCACGACTGGCCAAGAGGGGCGGATGGTGTCCAACTCGGCCGGCTCGCACGGGTTGAACGCGACAACCGCGGGTTGCGCCGATTATCGCTGATTTTTTTCTCAAGACGGAGGTGAATTCTAATTGTCGTCCGAGGAGCAGGGGGATTTTAACCGCGGAATACGCGGAATACACGGAACTGGTGAGGCTGAATTAAATCAGTTTTTTCTGTGTATTCCGCGTATTCCGCGGTTCAACAGTATCCAAACGCCTTCACAAACGGCTCGAGCTTTTCCAGGTGCGGCTCCAGATATTTCTGGTAATTCCGCCACCGTCCGACGGCCCGCTTGAACACCGGCTTGGTCACATCCGCGTAACTCGGCGTCTTCACCCATTTTTGCCGGGCGTGTTCATGAAACGCCAACACGCGCGCGTCCCACGGCACGCCCATAAACTCCAGGACTCGACGCGAAACCGATTCCAAATCCTCGACAGTATCCTCATACTTCACTTCCAACCACGGATTCTTTATCAACGGCGCAAACTTTCTCCAGCCGCCCATGACCAGCGTGTAGCCGTCAGCGGTTTCTCCGAGGCTGAGGTAGGAGGCGTTGTCCGGTGTGATCTGCACTGTAGTTTGCATAAAGCAGCTTAGCACCACATCGCGCGGATCGCGCAATGCCACCAAGACTTTTGTCTCAGGAAAAACGCGAATGAAAGCGGGGATTAGAACGGTTAAAGCGGGGTTCTTATCGATCAGTAGCCGGTCCGCAACCGATTTGGCCAGCAGCAGATCCATGGATCTAAAATACGCCGCGCGGCGTTGTTGCAGCGCATCGGTCTGTGCCGGTTCAAGGAACGCCAACATGGGCGAGCCGTCGGCCAGACTCGAGCTGAGTGGTTTCAAAACATCATCTACAAAAACCTTCGTTTCTTCAGCAGACACAATGTCGGGGTGGGAATCGAGCACCTGTTCCAGCAGCGTCGTCCCAGACCTGGGATGGCCGCCGAGGAACGCCAGACGGCGGACAGGTTGAAGATGAGATCCGAACTCGTGCCAGCGCCGGAATGCTTCGGCGGTGAACCCAGATTGCCTATCCCGTATGAGGCTGCGTGCCTTCTGGAGGCGGGTCAGGAGCGGCGTCACGTCCGGTCGCAAGAGCGCCTTGGCTTCCAGAAACGCCGCCATGGCTTCGTCATAACGGCCGAGACGATCGAGTACCATGCCCAATTCATAGTAGCCGCCAGCTCGCATGTGGCGCTCGGCGTTGGCCGGGAAAGATCGCAGGGTCCGTTCCGCGTCCTCCAACCGGCCGGCCTGGCGATCCAGTCGCGCGCGCATCAGCAGCGCTGGCGCGCATTTTCTATCCAAGTGCAGCGCACGATCCACGAGCGCGCGAGCCTCGTCCACGCGGGCGAGATGCTCATAAAACTCAGCCATCCTGGCGAACAGTTCGGGTGAAGCGTCGTTCTGCTTCAAAGCCCGATTGAAATAACCCTCGGCCATCTGGTGGCTGCCAAATTCGGTGCAAGCTTGGGCAGCGGTCGCCATTGCTTCCGTCTTCTTCGGGGCAACACGAATTGCCTTCTCGAAGCAACGTTCCGCGCTGGCGTAGTCGTAACGAAGGCCGTGACAGCGTCCCAATTGCAGGAGAACCTGGGCATTGGCGGGGTCGAGACGGCTGGCGCGCTCCAGAATCTCGATGCTTTGCTGGAAATCCTTCCTCTCCCACGCTTCTCCAGAGGCGTTGAGCATCCTCGCGATCGACCCTGGCGAAACCAATTGCGCTCGTTTCATGTTGGATCCGATAATAGAAGCCGCCGTTCGCCTGGAGCAAGCAGAACAGAATCACGTGTAAGCGTGGCGAGGCGAACATTCAACACCAAACATTCAGCATTCAGCATTCAGCCTTCGACATTCTCTTTGGGTGGAACGGGCGACTCGCCCGTGCCGGCCGGCCACTGGCCGGGCGGAAGACCGAGGGCCGAACAACCACCAAAGCACGAGGAGTTTCCGCGAATTGCGAATATCACGAATTCCTTTCCTGACACAGAGCGGAAGAATTTTAACCACGGATTACACGGATAGCACGGATGAGGAAGAATACCCCTGAAAAAACATCCGCATCAACCTGGAGTTGGGGCTCTTGACAGATTGAGTGATTGTAGCTACTTTGTATACACATGAAAACTGCAGTTCAACGCTGGGGCAATAGTTTGGCGTTACGTATTCCTCGCGCATTCGCCATTGAGACCCGTATTTCCGAGGGCTCTAAGGTGGAGTTGAGCCTGAAGTCGGGGGCACTTGTCGTTCGTCCCATCCAGCGTAATTGCCATTCCTTAGCCGCTTTGTTAAAACGGGTCACCCCCGCCAACCGCCACGAGTCGATGTCCACAGGCTATCCGGTTGGACAGGAGGTCTGGTGACGACAAATTACGTGCCGAGGCGAGGTGATCTGGTTTGGCTTAGCTTTGATCCACAAGCAGGTCATGAGCAGGCTGGCCATCGACCGGCATTTGTGCTCTCGCCCGAGGCATATAACCGGAAGACGAGTCTTCTTCTGGCCTGCCCCGTGACCTCGAAGATTAAGGGTTATCCGTTTGAGGTGCCCCTGAGTGCAGATTTGCCGGTCAGAGGAGTGATTTTAGCGGATCAGATCAAGAGCCTGGATTGGAGGGTCCGCAATGCCAAGTTCATCGCACGAGCTTCTGCGTCAGTTATTGAGGATGTGCTCTCGCTCATTTTACCGTTACTCGGTGAAGAGCCCTAAAATCACTGCAGGCAACGCCTACGAGCGCCGCAGTTCCTCGCTGCGCTGTCACTCCGTCTGCGACGGAAGCCGTCGCGCCAGCTCCGCTCCGCAACGATGATTGCTACGGCGCGCCTGAGCTCACCTGGACGTTGGGCCGACGGTTCTACGACCAGATTGCGCCGATTAGCGCCGATTGTTCTCTCAAGACGGAGCAGGGGATTTTAACCGCGGAATACGCGGAATACACGGAAAAGAAAGATTCATTTCAGCCCCCGAGTTGACTCAAATTAAAAGA
>PLQC01000011.1 GCA_003159675.1 Limisphaerales bacterium | reverse complement strand
CGCCCGACCGATCACGACCCGAACTGGACAAGGCGTTCGTGGCGCCCCGCACTCCGACAGAAGAGTTGTTGGCGGAGATCTGGGCCCAGCTCCTCGACATTGAACGGGTAGGTATCCATGACAATTTCTTCGACCTCGGCGGCCATTCGCTTTTGGCAACCCAGCTCGTGTCCCGAATGCGCGAAGCCTTCCAGGTGGAAATTCCGCTGCGCCGTCTGTTCGAGGTGCCGACCGTGGCGGGTCTGGCTGAAAGCATTGAGGCCGCCCGTCAGGCCGGGCAGAACCTGTTGGCACCACCCATCCTGCCGGTTCCACGGAACGGAGACCTGGCTCTCTCATTTGCCCAGCAGCGGCTATGGTTCTTCGACCAGTTGGAACCGGGCCTCTCGGCCTATAACATTCCGGCTGCCGTCCGCCTCAAGGGACCACTCAATTTGGCGGCACTGGAGCAGAGTCTCAATGAAATCGTCAAACGCCACGAATCCTTGCGCACCACCTTTGGGAAGGTGGAGGGATGGCCCACGCAAGTGATCGCCCCGACCTTGACGATCAAGCTGCCGGTCGTTGACCTGCGGAAGCTGCCGGCGAGCGAGCGGGAGACCGAGGTCCGGCGGTTGGTCACCGCCGAAGCCCAGCGGCCCTTCGATTTGTCCCAAGGCCCGCTCCTACGGGGCAGCGTGTTACGGTTGGGCGACGAGGAGCACGTGGGGCTGCTGACGATGCACCATATTGTCTCCGACGGTTGGTCAACGGGAATACTGGTTCGAGAGATGGCGACGCTCTATGTCGCCTTCTGCGCCGGCGGGTCCTCACCGCTGCCTGCGCTGCCCATTCAATATGCGGACTTCGCCTACTGGCAGCGGCAGTGGTTGCAGGGTGAAGTCCTGGAAACCCAGATTGCCTATTGGAAGGAGCAACTGGCCTTCGCCGAGCCGCAGCTTGATTCGCCTCGGGCGGGTTTGTCGCGCGCCACGGCGATAGCGGATGGTCGGGAACTGCGGGCTACGGCTCAGCGGAGCGTGGCCGGTGCCCCCGCTCTGATCGACCTGCCCACGGACCACCCCCGGCCGGCGGTGCAGACTTTCCGGGGTGCGCACCAATCGTTGGTGTTGCCCAAACATTTGCAGGAAGGGTTCAAAGCGCTGAGTCGCCAGGAAGGCGCGACCCAGTTCATGACGTTGTTGGCGGCATTCAATGTTTTGTTGTATCGCTACACGAATCAGGACGACCTGATCGTGGGCACGCCGATCGCCAACCGTAACCGGCTGGAGACCGAAGGGCTGATCGGATTCTTCGTCAATGCACTGGTCCTGCGGACGGACCTTTCCGGTAATCCCAGTTTTCGGGACCTCTTGCGGCGGGTGCGGGAGGTCTGTTTGGGGGCGTATGGCCATCAGGACCTGCCCTTTGATCGGCTGGTCGAGGAATTGCACGTGAAGCGGGATTTGAGCCGCAATCCGCTCTTTCAGGTGATGTTCGTGCTGCACAATGCTTCACTGCGGACGGTCGGGCTGCCGGGCTTGACCCTGAGCCCTGTCGAGGGGGACAGCGAGACGGCTCACTTTGATTTGACCCTGCAGATACAGGACACCGAGCGAGGGCTGACGGCCGCATTCGTGTACAACACCGATCTGTTTGAGGCGGCCACCATTGCCCGGATGCTGGGGAATTTTCAGATCCTGTTGGAGGCCATCGTCGCTAATCCCGAGCAGCGCCTCTCGGACTTGCCGCTCTTGACCGAAACCGAGCGGCAGCAACTGCTGGCCTTCGCCGAGCCGCAGCCTGATTCCCCTCGATCGGGTTGTTCGCGCACGATGGCGGCAGCGGAGGGTTGGGGCGCCCGCGCTACGGCCCAGCAGAGGCTGGTGGAGTGGAACGGTACCAAGACCGATTGTCCGCGGGATTTGTGTATTCATCAGCTCTTTGAGGCGCAGGTGGAGCGAACGCCGGACGCCATCGCCGTCGTGTTCGAAGCGGAGCAGTTGACGTATGGGGAGCTGAACCGCCGTGCCAATCAACTGGCGCATCACTTGCGGGCGCTGGGAGTTGGACCCGAGGTGCTGGTGGCCATCTGTGTGGAACGCTCGTTGGAGATGGTCATCGGATTGCTGGGCATTCTCAAGGCCGGCGGCGCGTTCTTGCCCTTGGACCCGGCGTATCCGAAGGAGCGCCTGGCCTTCATGTTGAAAGACGCCCGGGTGCCGGTGCTGTTGACCCAGGAACGGTTGGTGGCGGGGTTGGCGGAACAGGATGCCAAAGTCATCTGTCTGGATTCAGGCTGGGAGACTATCGCCCGTGAAAGCGGAGAGAACCCCGACAGCTCAACCCTCCCCGAAAACCTGGCTTATGTCATCTACACTTCGGGATCGACGGGGCAGCCCAAGGGAGTTCTCGTTTCGCATGGCTCGATTGCCGATCACTGCCGGAATGCTCAACGGTGCTACGAACTGGACTCCCGCGATGTCGTCCTCCAGTTCGCTTCGTTGTGTTTCGATGTGTCATTGGAGGAAATCCTGCCGACACTGATCGTCGGGGCCCGGCTGGTGATCATGGGTACGAACTTCTGGCATCCGGCAGAATTTCATCGAAAGATTTCAGAATTCGGACTCACGGTCCTCAATCTTCCAACCGCCTACTGGCAGGAACTGGCTCGAGAATGGGCGGGCGTCCCGGAGCTGGTTCCGAACATTCAGCCCAGACTCTTCATCGTCGGCGGAGATACGATGTTGCCCGATGTTCTCAAGCTCTGGCAGCGAACACCGGTGAATTCAATCCGACTCTTCAATGCTTACGGCCCGACCGAGACGACGATCACGGCAGCGGCCTTCGAAATTGCCCCCCGTCCTGGTGAGAACACGACGGATCAGCGGGTGCCCATTGGTCGTCCCCTCGCCAACCGGGCGATCTACATTCTGGACCAGCACGGCAACCTCGTTCCGATCGGCGTTCACGGTCATCTGCATATCGGCGGAGTGGGCCTGGCCCGCGGTTATCTGAACCGGCCTGATTTGACCGCCGAGAAGTTTATTCCAGATCCCTTCAGCGCCGTGCCCGGAGCACGGCTGTACAAGACCGGCGACCTGGCCCGCTATCGGCCCGATGGGAACATCGAGTTCCTCGGCCGTGCCGACCACCAGGTGAAGATCCGCGGGTATCGCATCGAACTGGGAGAAATCGAAGCCGTGCTTGGCCAACACCCGGCCGTGCGGGAAGCTGTGGTCCTGGCCCGGGAAGATGCGCCGGGCGAGAAGCGCTTGGTGGCCTATGTGGTCGCCCATGATTCCTGTAGGAGCCGACATGAGGAGGCTCTAACTGAGAGGTCAGAGGTCAGAGGCCAGGGGCCAACAGAAGATCAGAGCCTCCTTACGTCGGCTCCTACGAGTTCCATAGCCGGCGAGCTGCGTCGCTTTCTCAAGGACAAGCTGCCCGAGTACATGGTGCCGGCGGTGGTCGTGCTGCTCGAGGCCTTGCCGGTGACGCCCAACGGGAAGGTGGACCGCCGGGCATTGCCGGCGCCGGATCGATCCAGGCCGGAGTTGGAGAAAGCTTTCATCGCGCCCCGCGATGACCTGGAACTCCAACTCGCGCATATCTGGGAGGAGGTTCTGGGCGTTCGACCGGTCGGGGTGAGAGACAATTTTTTTGAGCTGGGAGGACACTCGCTGCTGGCGGTGCGTCTGTTCGCCCTCATCGAGAAACGGCTGGGTAAAAAACTTCCGCTGACGGCCATCTTTCAGGGAGCAACGGTTGAGCATCTCGCCGATCTTCTCCGTCAGCAGGCCACGCCCGGCCCGCAGTCCTCGTTGGTGCCTCTTCAACCCGGTGGCGGCAAACGGCCGCTCTTCCTGGTGCATCCGGCCGGCGGACACGTTTTTCCCTACGTTCATCTGGCGCAGTTGCTGGGTTCCGATCAACCTTGCTATGGGCTGCAAGCCAGGGGGCTCGAAGACGGACAAGACCCCCACACGCGGATCGAAGACATGGCGGCCTGGTACATCCAAGCCCTGCAGACAGTGCAGCCGACGGGGCCATACCTTCTGGGCGGATGGTCCATGGGCGGCGTGGTCGCCTTCGAGATGGCGCAGCAACTTCACGCGCAAGGTCAGCGGGTGGCGTTGCTCGCCTTGCTGGATGGTCGGATTCCCACTCCCCATGAGACGTTTCCGGAGGAAGATGCTGAAGCGATTTTGTTGGTCGAACGTTATTTCGGTATTTCATTTGGCCCGATGGAGTCCCTGGCGGAGCTTCCCAAAGACGAACAGTTGGCCTTCATGCTGGAGCAGGCGAAGAGCGCCGGCTTGATACCCGCGGAGCTTGATGTTGCCCAGGCACGCCGTTTTGTCGAGCTCCTCAGGAGCGACCTGCGCGCGACGCAGAACTACGGACTGCATCTCTACCCGGGTCGAATCACCTTCTTCAAGGCGAATGAAACGCCGGCGGACACGTCTCCGGACCCGGACCCGACGATGGGCTGGAGCGAATGGGCCAGTGGCGGAGTGGAGGTCCACGTCGTTCCGGGCAATCATGCCAATCTGATGTACGAGCCTCACGTGGAAGTCCTGGCTGAGAAACTGACGGCTTGCCTCAACCAGGCCCAATCCGCGGAAGCGGAAGAAAATGGAGCAGCAGGAAAGCTCGATCCATGACCACCATAACCGCCTTTGACTCCTGGATTGCCTGCCGCAAACCGAACCCACAGGCCCGCCTCCGTCTGTTTTGCTTCCCGTACGCAGGAACCGGCGCCTCGATTTTTCGCACCTGGTCGGACGGCTTGCCAGCGGATGTCGAGGTCTGCCCGGTTCAGTTCCCCGGTCGGGGAACCCGGCTGATGGAGACTCCGTTCACTCAGCTCTCGCCTCTTGTCCAGGCCCTCGCCCAAACCCTGGTTCCACTCCTGGACAAACCGTTTGCCTTCTTCGGTCACAGCCTGGGAGCATTGGTCGGCTTTGAACTCGCCCGTCAGCTCCGAAGACGGTCTGGGGTTCAGCCGGTTCGCCTGTTTGTCTCTGCGGATCGCGCGCCGCAGATCCCTCATCGAGACCGGCCGATCCATGCCCTGCCCGACGGGGAATTCCTGGTCGAATTGCGCCGCCTGAATGGCATTCCCGGAAAAGTATTGGAAGAGGCAGAACTCATGCAGATCATGCTTCCCGTCCTGCGGGCGGATTTCGCCGTTTACGAAACTTACGTGCACTCCACCGAACCTCCTCTCAATTGCCCCATCTCCACCTTTGGCGGCTTGCAGGATCACCGGGTGAGTCGAGGCGATCTCGAAGCCTGGCGTGATCAAACCAGTGGTTCCTTCTCGCTGCGGATGTTTCCCGGTGACCACTTCTTCTGGAACACAATTCAGCCGCTCCTGCTTCAGGTGCTCTCCCAGGAACTGGGCGCAGACGGGTGAGAACCACCCCATGAAAGCAGCACCCAGCACCTCTCCTGTTCCTCCGTGGCGCTCGCCACCGGAAACTTTGGTGTTGGGTTGCGATGAGGTTCATGTCTGGCGGGCGACCCTGGACCAGACCCCGTCACAGATTCAAAGCTTCCTCCACAACCTGGCTGCGGATGAACAGGCGAGGGCGGAGCGGTTTTATTTTGAGAGAGACCGCGAGCACTTTATCGCCGCTCGCGGAGTGCTTCGCGCCATCCTCGGCGGCTACTTGAATCGAGTGCCCGAATGCCTGTCCTTTTGCTACAGCTCTCATGGAAAACCTGCCCTGGCCGGAAAACCTGACGGGGATGCGATCCGCTTTAACGTGTCCCACTCCCACGGAATCGCCCTGTACGCGGTCACTCGTGGCCGGGAGGTGGGCATCGACCTCGAGCGCATCCGTTTGGACTTGGCGGTCGCGGAGATCGCCGAGCGGTTTTTCTCACGACGTGAGGTTGCGATGCTCCGGACACTCCCAACCGAGGCGCAGCGTGAGGCGTTCTTTCGCTGTTGGACGCGCAAGGAGGCCTACCTCAAGGCCCGGGGCGAAGGACTTTCACTGCCCTTGGACCAGGTTGACGTGTCGCTGGCGCCCGGGAAACCGGCCGCCGTGCACGGCATTCAACGAGATTCATCCGAAGCCTCCCGTTGGTCGCTTCAGGAACTTGCCCCAGCCACCGGCTATGTCGCCGCTCTGGCCGTGGCAGGACACGGCTGGCGTCTTGCCTGTTGGCAATGGCCAGACCCGAGGCAGCAATCAGTCTGAATGCTGCTCATTTTTTTGCCGAGCCCATCTCTTGGCGAGCCGTTTGACGACCCAATAGGTGAGCAATGTAACGGGGGTGGCGATTATGATCGAGCCAACAAACATGGCGGCGTAAACATCCCAACCCTTTTGCAAAACGTCCCACAGTCGTGCGTGGTCCAACGTCAGCGGATGCCGCACCGGGACAATCAACTTCCCCAATCGAAATTCAGCCAGCCAGATCAAAGGCAACAGCGGGGTATAGAGAATCGCCGTCGTCGCCCCGGCGACAGCGGCGATCACGTTCCTCTTCAGCAGCCACGCCACCACGGTCGCCACGATGATGGGGGATGGATTCAGCGGCAGGAAACTGGCGAAGATACCGATGGAGAAGCCGGCCGCGATTTGGTCCGGTCTGGCATCGAGGTGCGACAGCTTCTGCCAAATCTCCCGGATTCGTTGTTTCAGGGCGATTCTGGCCATGGCTCAGGGCGTCTGGCCGGCGCGCACCACATCACTGGCGATCTGACCGTCATGCAAGCGAATCAACCGCCGCGCCCGCTCCATGACTTGAGGATCATGGGTGGCATAAACGAAAGTCGTGCCGTGAGCGCGATTGAGTTGTTCCATCACTTCGAGGAGAGCCGTCGCCGTCACCGAGTCGAGATTCGCCGTGGGCTCGTCCGCCAGGATCAGCGCCGGCTCGGTGACCATGGCTCGCGCCACCGCCACCCGCTGCTGTTGCCCGCCGGACAACTCGCCGGGACGACGATGTTCAAGGCTGGCAAGGCCGATTTCTGCGAACAGCTTTTGCACTCGTTCTTTTCGTTGCTCCACCGGCACGCCCTGCAGGAGCAAGGTGAATTCAGCGTTCTCCAGGGCGGTCAGGACCGGCAGCAGGTTGTACGCTTGGAAGACGAAGCCGAGGCGCTGCAGCCGCAGGCGAGCCAGTTCCCCTGAGGATAAGAGTTGAAGGTTCTTCCCTTCCACCAACACCTCTCCGGCATCGGCTCGGTCGAGTCCGCCGATGATGTTAAGCAACGTGGTTTTGCCGGAACCGGACGGGCCGGCAATCGCGAGAAATTCTCCGGGAGCAACCCGCAGACTGATCCCGCGCAGTGCCGGAACCTCGATTGGCCCCGTGCGGTAGGTCTTCTTTACGTCCTTCAGTTCCACGGCCCACTCAGTCATATCGCGCTCCAAATCATCCTAAAACACCTTCAATGCGCCGGGCAACTCGGTTCGCGCGGCCTTGAGCGCCGGATACAAGGAGATGACGATCGCCGTCAGAAACACAATGCCGACGGACGAAGCGATTCGCGTCAGGCTCAAGCGCGAGTAGATGATCGGGTCGAAAACGAGAGCGGTAGGAAGGCTGCTGTGGAAGAACCAGCGCAGATCCAACCCGGCGGTGGCGAAATAGTGCTGGACGCTCAACCCCAGCACCAGACCCAGAGCGAGGCTGATCGCCGTGAGCGCCAACGACTCGCCCATGATCATGACGCCAAGCTGCACAGGCCGAAGGCCCAGAGCCGAACAGAGGCCGAATTCATAACGGCGCTCGAGAACTCGCATGAGAATCGTGTTGAGTATCCCCAACCCGACCATCGCGAGTACCACACCGTTCATGACATAGTTAAAGGCCTCGTCCAACAAGAAGAGCTGAGCCAGTGTCGGCATGGATTCCCGCCAAGGGAGAACTTCCACCGGAACCCCCGTCAACTGTTTCCGCAAGGTCTGGGCCACCCTCAGCGAATCACCCTCCCGTTCCAGGAGGACCGCGACCTGAGTGACCCGGTTGGTCACTCCGAGCAGTGCCTGGGCCTCGGGCAAGGGCAACTGGATGACGTGGGCATCGATCGCCTGGATACCCGTGCGAAAGATCCCGGTCACCCGCAGCAGAGTGCTCTGCATTTCTCCTCCACCTGCGTCCGTCGCTTCCGTGTCGGGCGGTTGCACCGCCTGCGTCATGAGCACGACTTTGGCCCCGATCTTCACCGCGAGGTTGCGGGCCAACTCCGCGCCAATGACAACGCCCGATTGTTGGTCGTCATTGAGATAGTTCCCCTCGACGATCCGCTGGGGAATCAGGGATACGGCCCGCTCCTCTTGGGGGATGACCCCCATCATGCTCACGCCACTGGCGTTGGCTGCGGAACTCAGCAGTCCAGAGGCCAGCAGCCGGGGACTCACGCCTCGCACAACGTGCTTCAGGGTTTCGGTACGCAAAAACTCCCCGGTCGTGGACACGACCCGGGCCGGCAGCAACAGCTCCAGAGAGCCGGTTTCTTGATACCCCCGCGCCTGGATGACGACGTGCCCGGTGCCGAATCTCACCCCGTTGCCAACCATTTGCTCGTGGCTGCCATCGAGCAAGCCCAGGGAAATCAGCAGCAAGGTCAGACCCAAACCCAGGGCCAGCGCCGTCAGCAGGGTCCCGCGGGGATTGCGCCAGAGATTGCGCCACCCAATTTTCACCAGCAGGAGAACACCCATATCGCTAAACCTTTCGGAGCGCCTCGGTCGGCCGAAAGCGAGCCGCCCGCAACGCGGGATAGAGGGCCGACACCAGAGCCGTGACGGCCAGCCCCAGAGCGGCCTGAGTGTACGCGGTGAAATCCTGCCGACCGTACCAGAGGGGACCCACCACGACTCCGGCCAGAGAGACCGCGCCTCGATGATCGCCACCCAGGTTCAGACCATGAACCTGCAAATACCAGAGGAGTGGAGCTCCAAGCGCCGCTCCCAAAACCAGACTGGCTCCCGCCAAGCTTGCCGCCTCCGCCACAATGAGACCAACCACCTGAACCGGACGCATTCCCACGGCCATCAACATCCCGAGCTCGCGCGTGCGCCCGATGATCGCCATGAGCATGGTGTTGACGATGCCCATGACTGCCAACAGGAAAAAAATGAAAAAGAGAATAAAAGTGACACGACGATTGAACTGCACGTAATCGGCCAGCTCCGGCGCCAGCTCCGGCCAAGCCCGCACCCGCACCGGAAGGGTTTTGCCCAGTTGCACCTCCAGTGCCGCCGCCGTCGCCGTCGCCGCGGTGATGTCATGGAGCTTGACCCCAACTTCATGGATCCTTCCCGGCGGCAAGCGCAACAGCTCCTGCAGAGAAGCGATAGACATGAGCACCAGACCCCTGTCCATGGCGTCAAGCCCCGTGTGAAACATCCCGGCGACCGTGTACAGGTCATTTCCCGTCGAACCATCGGCCGCCGGCGTCAACAGGACGATTTCCGACCCCACCTCGACGCCAATAGTGGCGGCAAGTTTATCTCCCATCACGACACCTTTGGGCATCCGTCCGGTCAGGTAGCTCCCTTTTACCATCCGAGTTTGCAGCACAGTAATCTTCTGTTCCTGATCGGGGACGACGCCGAGGAGTTGCGCCCCAGCCGATTGATGGGTCGCGCTGACCAAGCCGTAGCCGTACACCCGGGGACTCGCAGCCTGAACCCGGGGGTCGGCGGCGATGGCGGCAACCAGCGCGCTGACATCGGTCCCGGTTCGCCCTCCCAAGGTCTGGTGGGTGGGACGGTCCGGGTAGTAACCTGGAGCATGCACCTCAACATCAGAGAGAACAAGACCCGTGCCGCTCTCGATCATCTGCTGCCTCAGCCCGGCCATCAGGCACGCAACGAACAGCAGCATGGCATAGCCCAAGCCGATCGCCGCCATGGCGATCAGCGTCCGCCGGGGATTACGCCAAAGGTTGCGCCACGCGAGCTGCAGAAGCCGTCCGCTCATTGCTTCAGATTCCTCCGGGAAAACGTCTCCTCGTCAATCGGCTCGTCGAAGACGATGTTTTCGTACGTGATCGTCGTCTGTTCAACCGCCTGGTCCAGAGGTCGTATTACCCCACCCACTGAAACACCGCCACCCGCACTTGCCTTCTCGCCAGCCTTGTCCAAGGGTCGCATGACCAGGCGCGTAGGAATGAGCCTCCCGCTCACAGTTTTGTACTCGGAAAAGGACAATTCCCGGACCAGCTTCCCGTCCTCGTCATAGTAGCGCTGCCATAAGGGCATCAGGTCGGCTTGGCGGATTTCCAAAGTAATTTTCCCCCACACCACCACCGCTGCCCGCCTGGGTGTCAGGGTATATTCAGACACCGCGACCCCATCCCGCTTTCCTTCAAAAGAGGTCGCAATCACGTAGTCGTTGGTGAGGCGATTCTCTTTCACCAGGTCATTGAGGGTGAAGTGACTGCCCATCCACGAGGTCATCATCATCGAAGCCGGCATCTTCACCGTGCGGTTGGCTTTCGGCAGATAGCACCAGGTTTTGTTGCCAACTTTCAGGATGGCCGTGCCTGCATCTTCCTGCGGGCGGCGAATGCGGACGAGGATGTTCGACTCGCCGAGCGACCAGAGCTGCATCGAGATATTCCGTCGCCAGTCTTCCTTCGTGATCTGCATTTCCACCGTGGCGATGCTGGACTTGCTGATAAAAAGCCGAGCCACTCGGTCCACGACCTCCCGCGCCCGTTGATCGTCCGCGGCATGAGAGACTTGTCCCAAGCTGAGCCAGGTCAGCCCCAGGCAGATCGCGACGCTTCCTTTTTGCGATCGCATAAACAGACAGGTTAGTCCAGAAAGAAAACCGCCGGCTCTGCCGGAGGACTCCCAACGTTTGACAGTTCCCGGGGTGTGGGAAAGGGGGCAATTTCCGGTGTTCCTTGCCGAGACTCCGGTCGCGAGCCTGGTTTTGGGCAAGCAAATGGAATGGGGCCGGAATGACCGGGAGTGTTCAAAGGTCAAGGAAAGAACGTTGGCGAAGACAGGGCGTTATTTTGGAACAGGGCGGTGGAAGATATGCCCGAAGGGCTGTGCGGCTTCGAGCCGTTCCACCTCCGTCAAGCCTCCGGCTTTGCCGGAGGTTGCTGACTCGGCCCTCTTTATCCTGACTCAGGCCCTTTTGGGGTTCACGACAAGCAACACGATTCCCCCGACCAGCGCGAGTGCCCCGGCCACTGGCGGGATAAAGTGGTTGACTGTGGTCTCGATGTGCACTCCGAGGAACTCGACAGGCTTTCCCGGAGTCGTAAAGGTGATGCCCGAGTAAGCGAGCACCACGATGCCTAGAGTGACCAGGAGGACTGCAACAATGGTTTTTGTATTCATATTGAATCTCCAGTTTGATTTCTTCGGTTAACAGCTTCTTAAATCGGTCGTTTACGCCCGGAAATGAAGTTGGCCAGCACCATGACCAGTGCAATCACCAGCAGGATATGGATTAATCCTCCCATCGTGTAACTGCTCACCATGCCAAGCAGCCACAGAACGAGCAGGACTGCCGCAATTGTGTATAACATATAATTTTCCTCTTCTTTTGTTTATACTTGCTGCATGCACGTTACGACTTGGGGCGGCCCTTTGCTATGGGGTGTAACCCTACCGCGCATTTCGGGAGGTGTTCGGCAAAGTTGGCCTGAAGCGCCTCGCAGCCGACTGCGCCATCTTCGGCGACATCGACGTGGTAGCCGGGACGAGCCAACGCATCGGCGTACAGCAGGCGAAAGTCGCCGTCTTCATCAACCACGAATATCCATTAAAATAATGTGTTGTTCGGCTCATCGGGAGAGAAGTTCGCTGATGGAGGACAGCGTGGGAATGCGATCACAAACAACTTTGATCGAGACCAGGATCGGCACCGACAACAACGCGCCAGGCACACCCCAGAGCCAGGTCCAGAAGATCAACGAAACAAAAATGACCACTGGATTAAGGGTGAATCGGCGCCCGAGCAACACCGGCGTAATGAGGTTCGCTTCCAACAGATGGAGCACCAAGTACCAGGCGGCCGGCAGGAGTCCCATCCACAGTGTGTCGAAAGTAAGCAGACCGACGGTGACCAGCAGGATCATGCCGGCGACGGGGCCAAAGTAGGGAACAAAATTCAGCACCGCTACGAGCATTCCCCACATCGCGGCGTTGGGCACGCCCATGAAGTAGAGCCCCCCGCTCACGACGACACCCAGGCCAATATTAATCAGCGAAACTGAGAACAGGTAATTGGAAATGTTTTGCTGAATCTCACGGTTGATCTCGACCGCGCGCTTCTTGTCGCTGAAGGTCGGCATCACGTGGACGAGTTTTTGCAGGAACAGGTCGCCGGAGGCCAGCAACAGGTAAACCAGCACCAACGTCTCGCCGATGCCCACCAGGAGGGTTCCGGTCCAGTTAAGGATTGAACTGGTGCCACGGGTGTTTTTCATCTCCACCATAGGCGCTTTCTTTTGTTCCTCTTTTTTTTCTTCCTCGGTCGCGCCCAGGTTGTTCACCGCCGCCGCCGCCTGGCTGAAGCGTCTGAAAAGCGGGAACATTTTCTGAACCCGTTGCCTCAACTCCGTCATATGTTGTGGCGCTTCGTTCATCCACGTCAACGCCGGGCGGCCCAGCTGGAAGAAACCAATCCCGATGGCGGCCACCAGGAGGCAAAGCACGACCGCGGCGGAGAGCGCCGGCGGAATGCGGCAGTAGGACAACCAACGGATGAGTGGTTTCAAAGTCATCCCCGCTATACAGGCCAGGAAGACAGGCAGGAGAACAGGCCGGGTAAAGTAAAGGAAGGCAATCGCGCCGAGCACAACGAGGACGATTTGCACAGGTGTCGTTTTGGCAACCGTTGCGGGGCTGGATTGAGCGGCCCACGTCGCCGTTTCAACCGTCGAGTCAACGTCGGCAGTACTGGGCCGGGACGTCGGGTTGGTCTCCATATTTACATGCCCATTTGCGCGTGACTTCCTGAACCCGAACGCGGTGCATTCAGAGTTCTACGAAGCATGAGCACGGAGGATCGGGGTTAGGCGCGCGAGTTCGACCGCTTGCTTTCATGATCGTGACCGCGCGAGCGGAACGCCAGCCAGAGGGTGGAAATCAGGCCCGCGCCTTTGAGAATGGTTTTTAACCAGGAAGGTTTCGCGTCGGCGTCCACGGACTTGCCGCGTTTGAAGGCCGCCAGGGCCGCCACCAGCACCGCGGCTGACGAGGCGATCGAGCCGAAGGATTTGGCGCGGTCGGTGAGCGTGCGAACCTCCGCCGTGAGCGCGGCCATATCCCCGGCCAGTTGGGCGCGGTTGAGTTCGCTTTCCGCAATCAAAAGTTCTTTCCGCAATTCGAGCGGGTTCATGCGAGGATTTTTTCCAGACAGGCGCGGTCCTTTCGAAGTTGATCGAGCGAGGCGGAAAAGGTCTGCCACTCACGCAGCAGCCGGGTGAGTCGCCGCCAAAGACAAACCCCGGCCGCTCCGTAGAGGCCGGTCAATGCCAGGAGGACGGCCACGGGTGAGCAAGCCCGCAACAAAATCACGATGGCAGCCGTGAGCGTAATGCCGGCGAGCAGACCGAATGCCGCCATGCCGAAGGTCAGCAGGATGGCGTGCAGGAGACCCTCGCGCTCCTCCTGCACTTCCACCGTCAAGAGTTCGAGCCGGTTTCCCCCGATGGTCAACAGCCGCCGCGCAAAATGTTTCGAGGTCGCGGCCAGTTGCCTCAAGCTGACAGTGGATTCTTCCATGACGAAATCAATCGCGGTTGCCGGTGCACCGGCGGCCCAGGAGATAGCCAATGAGTACCCCCACCCCGACCCCGATGGCGATGGCTTGATAGGGATGCTCGCGCACGGCCTCGTCGGCCGCTTTCGCGCCTTCGACCGCTTTGTCGCGGACACGACCCGCGATTTCCTTGGCTCTTTCCAGCGCGGCGGCCAGACGCTTGCGGGCTTCCCCGACTCGTTCTCCGGCCACGTCGGCCGTGGCGGCCATCAAGGCCCGCGCATCTTCGGCGAGCGTGCCCATGTCATTACTGGTTGCTTGTGTTTGTTTGTTCATAGGTTCTATATTTTAGGTTTGTTTGCGTTTTTCAAGGGTGCATTTTCCGCGTCGGCCAGATGGCCTGCTTCCAGCGAGAGGGCCACCTTCAGAACCGAGTTTCTCCCGCCAAACGGGTTGGGCACAGTTTCTCGAGCCGTCGGGTCGGGCATCCATTGGCCGTCCACTATGAAGCAGTATTCGTAGGTGCCCGGCGCCAAAGCCGTCTCCTTCAGCCAATGACCCTTTCCCACGAAATGCATGGATTTGGTGGTCGGGTGCCAGTCGTTGAATGTGCCCGCCACCGAAACGGTGGTGGCGCTCGGATGAGTCAATTCAAAGCGTACCGGCTGCAGTTGAAGGCCGGCGCTCGGGGCGTTGTCGTGGTGCTGGTTGTGTTTCATAGCGGGTGATGCATCGGGACGGCCAACTCTTGACTTTGGAAGAGTGTTCCATTTCACACCACCATTATGCACCCCAAGACCCTGCGGGTGTATGGGGTGTTACCCTACC
>PLQC01000134.1 GCA_003159675.1 Limisphaerales bacterium | reverse complement strand
CGGTCGATGGCACCGGCGAAGAACAACTGGTCATCGCCGCCGAAGTCGAGCCCCGGTACCAACCGGCGGTTCGCAACCCGCCGGATGGGGAAGCGCGCGCTCATCCAAACGGGCGTTTGCCGCTGGATGTCGAGGCAGTAGTTCGAGCCATTCGGAGGGCGGTGGCCGAAGAGCATGATGTGCGAGTCCACACGGTGGTGCTGCTCCGGGCTGGGCGCATCCCCAAGACCACCAGCGGCAAGGTGCAGCACCATGCTTGCCAGGCCAGTTTCCTGAAGGGGACGCTGGAACGACTCGGTGAGGAGTGAGCGATGGCTGAGAATTTTGCCAACGCAGAAGTCATCCAGGCGTGGTTGGTCTCCAAACTTTCCGAACGGCTGGGAATCGAGTCTCATGAGATCGATATCCGGGAGCCTTTCGCCAGTTACGGACTCGGGTCAACGGAGGCGGTCAGCCTGGCGGGTGAACTCGCCGAGTGGCTGGGACGAAAACTTTCTCCGGCTCTGGTCTATGAGTACCCCACCATCGAGGCGCTTGCCCGGCACTTGGCAGGATCACCGGACGTGTCGGAGTCAGCAACCCGGGCTGGCCAGGACCGGGAGGCGAAAAACGAACCTATCGCCATCATCGGCATCGGCTGCCGGTTTCCCGGCGCGAATGACCCGACAGCGTTCTGGCAGTTGCTGCGAGACGGAGTGGATGCCATCCGCGAAATTCCCGCGGATCGCTTCGACCCGCATGCGTTTTACGATCCAGACCCGGCGACCCCGGGCAAAATGAACACTCGCTGGGGCGGCTTTCTGGGGCAGGTGGATCAGTTCGATCCCAATTTCTTTGGCATCTCCCCTCGCGAGGCGTTGCGCATGGATCCCCAGCAACGCCTCTTGCTGGAGGTGACCTGGGAAGCGTTACAGGACGCGGGGCAGGTGCCCGAGCGTCTGGCCGGCACCCAGACCGGCGTATTCATCGGCATCGCGACCAACGATTACGGCCGGCTGCAGTGGAATGATCTCGAGCGAATTGATGCCTACTCCGGCACCGGCAATGCCTCGAGCATCGCCGCCAATCGAATCTCGTACCTGTTCGATTTCCACGGGCCGAGTCTCGCCATCGACACGGCCTGTTCCTCGTCGCTCGTTGCCGTCCACCTGGCCTGCTGCAGCCTGCGGAGCGGCGAGTCCACGCTGGCTCTGGCCGGGGGCGTGAACCTGATTCTCTCGCCGGCGATTGCGATCAACTTCACCAAAGCCGGCGCCATGGCGCCGGATGGGCGCTGCAAAGCGTTCGATGCCCGGGCCAACGGCTACGTTCGCAGTGAGGGTGCCGGTGTCGTCGTGCTGAAGCCCCTCTCGAAAGCCCTGGCGGATGGTGATCCGATTTATGCCGTCATTCGCGGCAGCGCCGTGAACCAGGACGGACGGAGCAACGGGCTCATGGCGCCAAATCCGCTGGCCCAGGAGGCGGTCCTGCGAGAAGCCTACCGGCAAGCCGCCGTCTCGCCCGGCAAGGTTCAATATGTCGAGGCCCACGGCACGGGCACATTGTTGGGTGACCCGATCGAGGCGAAAGCCCTGGGCACAGTGCTGGGCGTCGAACGTCCACCGGGACGGCCTTGCGCCCTGGGATCGGTCAAGACCAACTTGGGCCACCTCGAGGCCGCCGCCGGCATCGCGGGCTTGATCAAGGTGGCGCTGGCGCTCCGGCATCGGGAGATCCCGCCGAGCCTGCACTTTGAAAAGCCCAACCCGCATATTCCTTTTGACGAGCTTCCACTCCGAGTGCAGACGACGCTGAGTCCATGGCCCGCGGAGTCCGGTCCAGCATTGGCCGGAGTCAGCTCATTCGGCTTCGGCGGCACCAATGCTCATGTGGTTCTGGAAGAGGCGCCCGCAGCCATTATAGGAATGCCGAATGCAGAACGGAAAATCGGCACACACCTGCTCCCGCTGTCGGCACGTAGTCCGGAAGCCCTCCAGTCTCTCGCTCGCGCCTACCAAAACTTCCTCGCCACCCCGGAGTCCGCGGTGTCGTTGCCGGATGTCTGTTACACGGCCAGCGCGCGGCTCAGTCACCACGACCACCGTCTCGCCGTGACCGGCAATTCGCCGGCGCAACTGATGGAGAGCCTGGAAGCTTTTTTGCGGGGCGAGACTCATCCCGGCTTGTCGTCTGGCCGCAAGCCTTCCGCGCGCGGGCGAAAACTTGTTTTTGTGTTTCCGGGGCAGGGAAGCCAATGGTTTGGCATGGGGCGGCGGCTGTTGGAGCAAGAAGCCGTTTTCCGGGAGGTTATCGAACGCTGTGACCGGGCGATGCGACCGTACGGAGATTGGTCGTTGCTCGCCGAACTCACGGCCACCGATGCCGCCCGGTCGCGGTTGAACGAAATCGATATCATCCAGCCGGCCCTCTTTGCGATTCAAGCCGCCCTGGCAGCCCTGTGGCGCTCGTGGGGTATCAAGCCCGAGGCCGTGGTGGGCCATAGTTTGGGAGAGGTCGCTGCCGCATACGTCGCCGGTGCGCTGAGCTTCGACGATGCCGTCCGGGTCATTTGTCATCGCAGCCGGTTGTTCAAGCGCACTATTGGGCAAGGGGCCATGGCGGTGGTGGAACTTTCCATCGAGGAAGCTCGACGCGTCCTGGTCGGCTCCGAAGACCGCGTGTCGATCGCGGTCAGCAACAGTCCCACCTCGACGGTGTTGTCCGGCGATCCGGCCGCGCTCGCCGCCATTCTGGATCAGTTGCAACGGCGCGACGTCTTCTGTCGCATGGTGAAGGTCGATTTTGCCTCGCATAGCCCCCAGATGGACCCGTTGCGCGCCGACTTACTGCAGGCTTTGGAAGGGCTGCAACCGCGGGCTGAATCCGTGCCGATCTACTCGACGGTGACCGGCCAGGTCAGCAATGGGCTGGAATTCGATCCGCTCTATTGGGCGAGGAACATGCGGGAGCCTGTGCTCTTCTCCACTGCGGTTCAGCGTCTGGTGCAAGATGGGCATGACATCTTCCTGGAAATCAGCCCGCACCCCATTCTGCTTAGCGCCATGCAGCAAGGGTTTCATCACTTCGGCCAGGAATGCGCCGTGCTTCCTTCTCTGCGGCGTGAGGAAGATGAACACACGGTCCTGCTCGGATCCCTGGGCGCGCTTTATACTTTGGGATACCCGGTCGATTGGAACCTGATCTATCCGACCGGAGGCCGGTGCGTTCGACTCCCGTTCTACCCGTGGCAGCGGGAGCGTTGTTGGCTTGAGCCCTCAGCAGGGGACACCGACTCTCACCGGGAGCTCGGCCTGTGGAATAAGCCCGGCCTCATGCCTCAGGGCCTCCGGACACGGTATTCCACAGGCCAAGTTTCTCGGAGCGGGACAGGGAACCATCCTCTTCTGGGCCGGCATTTCAAATCGGCGCATCCTGCGGGAACCCACTTCTGGGAAACCACGCTGGACAAGAATTCCCTGCCTTATCTGGATGACCACCGCATCCAAGGCGTCGCCGTGCTGCCCGCCTCGGCCTATGTGGAGATGGCCCTGGCCGCCGCGGTTGAAGTCTTCGGAGCGCAATCCGTTGCGCTGAAGGATATCGAATTTCGCAAGGCGCTTTTCTTGCCCTCGGCCTGTGGAATACGGCGTCGGGATGCTCCGGGCCAGGCGGCAGATGTTGTTCCACAGGCCGAGGGCGGAACCCACACCATTCAGGTGATCCTCTCTCAGGGCGCAGACGGAGCGGCATCCTTTCACATCTACAGTTGCCCGGGAGGCGTGGTGCACTCCGTCAAATCATGGATGCTGCATGCGACCGGCAAGGTCTGTCTTCAACAGGACAACAGCATCATCCCACCGGCTGCCGGGCAGGAGACGCTCACGGAGATGCGAACTCGATGCGCAGAGAAGATCTCCGGCCAGGATTATTACCAGAGACTCCGCGAAAGCGGCATCCACTACGGTCCTTTCTTTCAGAGTATCACCCAGTTGTGGCGGAACAACGGCGATGTGTTGGGTGAAGTCCAGGTGCCCGATGGACCGGAGGCAGAGTTTAATGGCTTTCAAATTCACCCGGCAATTCTCGATGCCGGGTTACAGGTTCTCGGGGCTGCGGTCGTCGCGGAAGCGACTGAAAACGGCCGACCAGGAATCTACATGCCGACCCGCATCGACCAGTTCCGGGTTCACGGTCGTCCGGGCCGTCATTTATGGAGTTACACCCGGGTGCAGCATCGGGAGGCGGATGCCACAACGGGAGACGTACAGCTCCTCGATGAAGCGGGACGCGCGGCGGTCGAGATTCAGGGACTTCGCTTTGAATACCTGGGCGAAGACACACAGCGCGCGGCTGTCGATAATCTCGACGACTGGCTCTATGAGTTCCAGTGGCAGCCCAAAGAGCGCGCGGCAGGAAAACCCTCCGCGCCAGCCAGCCGTGCAAGCTGGCTGATCTTTACCGACAACGGTGGCGTCGGAGATGCGCTGTCCGCACTGTTGGAAGCCCGGGGCGAACGGAGTATTCTGGTCGCTGGCGGGGAATCGTACGAGCAAACAGATGGTGAGCATTATCGCATCCGTCCCGAACGACCGGAAGACATCCGCCGGCTCTTCGAGGCGGTTCTGGTATCGGATCAGCCTGGCTGTCGTGGAATTGTCCATCTCTGGAGTCTGGATGTTGCTCGTCCAGAGGAGACCACCGTGGCTTCGCTGAATGCCGCCCAGACTCTGGGCTGCGGCAGTGTCCTGCTGCTGGTGCAAGAACTGGCTCGAATGGAATCGCCTGACCTCCCTCGACTATGGCTGATCACGCAGGGTGCTCAAGCGGCCGGAGAAAAGTGTTCTCCGTTGTCCGTCGCCCAGTCACCGCTGTGGGGATTGGGTCGCGTCATTGCGCGGGAACACCCGACGTTCTGGGGCGGGCTGGTGGACCTGGAACCCGGGACATCGCTGTGTGACGCTGCCGCTCATCAGTTGTGGGAGGAAATCTCTCCCGCTTGCGGGACGGATGGAGAGGATCAGCTTGCGTTTCGTCAAGGGCGGCGATACGTGGGCCGTTTGGTCCGCCAGCGCCCATCGGCTACGCAAGCCCCTCCCCTCCGGTGGCGGACGGACGGCAGCTATCTGATCAGCGGAGGACTCGGAGACCTCGGCCTCTTGGTCGCGCGTTGGATGGTCGAGCAAGGGGCGCGGCGGTTGATCCTTTTGGGACGCACCAGGCTCCCACCGCGCTCGAACTGGCCTTCGCCGAGCCGTAGCCTGAATCCCCTCGATCGGGTTGTTGACGCACAACGGCAGCAGCAGAGGGTTGGGGCGACCGCGCTGCGGCCCAGCGGAGGCTGGCCTTCGGTAGAAACAGGAAGTCGCCTGGCCCGTCAAATCACTGCCATTCGGGAACTGGAATCTTTGGGAGCATCCGTGCATCTGGCGTCGGTCGATGTGGCGGATGAAGGAGAGTTGAGCGGCTTTCTGGACGAGTTCCGCGCGGAGGGTTGGCCACCGATCCGGGGTGTCGTGCATGCGGCGGGAGTGCTGCAGGACGGACTGCTGGTGCAACTCGATGCGGCGGCACTGAATACGGTTTTGCGGCCCAAGGTGATGGGTGGCTGGCTGCTGCATCGCCTGCTCCAGGACGATCCCTTGGACTTCTTCATACTCTTCTCTTCCGCGGGTTCCGTGCTGGGCCAGCCCGGTCAGGGGAACTATGCCGCCGCCAACGCTTTCCTGGATGCGCTGGCGCATCACCGGCAAGCCCAGGACCAGCCGGCCCTGAGTATCAACTGGGGCGCCTGGGCCGGTGCGGGATTCGCGGATTCGGTTGGAGGCAAGCGTCTCGCCGCGCGCCTCGCGCTCCTGGGAATCAGCAGCATTGCCCCCAGGCAAGCGCTTGAAGTGCTGGGACGACTGCTCGGGCAAAGCGCAACCCAGGTCGTGGCGGTGCCGGTCAACTGGAAGCAGTATCGAGAGTTTGTTCCGGTTGGAAGCGCCTCGCCGCTGCTCTCTGAACTGGCGCGTGAGGAAGGCGAAGTCCCCCGGCCAGCGGGCCGCACGAGCGAACGGAGGGATGCCCTGCTTGCGGCCGAACCAGCGGAACGCCGGCAGTTGCTGCAATCCTACCTGAGCGAGCAAGTGGCCCGGGTGCTCGGACTCAGCCCATCCAAGCTGGACGTCCAGCAACCCCTGAGCAATCTCGGACTGGACTCCTTGATGGCCGTCGAACTGAAAAACCGGATCGCGGTTGACCTGAAGGTGAACGTGCCGGTGGTGAAATTCCTTCAGGGCTTCAGCGTTGACCAGGCTGTCACGCAGGTGCTGGAACAACTGACAACCGAGGCCGCTAACCCGACGATGCCTCTGGCCCCGGCAGTTGCACAGCAGAAGGAGCAGATAGACAAGGGAAATGCGGAACAGCTCTTGGCAAACCTTGATCAGCTTTCGGATGAGAAAGTGGATTCATTGCTCACCGATATGTTGGGTGAGGAGAAGGTTGGTGAATGAGCCAGAGCTCCCAGCGAACTGATCGCCACCACCTGAAGACAGTGCCCGCGCGGCATTCGGCGACGGGAGCATGTAGCTGACGCAAACCGGGCGTCAAGCAGGCCGTAGCAGGGGTTGAAGTTTACCCCGCACGGCGGGGCGGCGGCGCAGGCGTACCGGCAATCAATCGCGGGCTGCCACGGTGGACTTGTCGCAGCGTCTCTGCCTGACTACACTCCCCGGCATCATCGAAACGCCATGAAATCCATACGCAAGAAGGAATGAACCAGCCATGAGCGACATCACCCCTAATCCCGAAATTCGCATCGCCCTCTTCCAGCGTAAAGAAGTCCGCCGCACCATTCACAACAATGAATGGTGGTTTGTGGTCGTGGATGTCGTTGCGGCGCTGACCGACGCAGCCGATCCAACCGATTACCTCAACAAGATTCGCCGCCGCGACCCGGAGCTGACCAAAGGGTATGGACAAATTGTCCACCCCCTTTCCATCCAAACCGCAGGCGGCCCGCAAAACCTCAACTGCGCCAATGCCGAAGGCTTGTTCCGCATCATCCAGTCCATCCCCAGCCCCAAGGCCGAGCCGTTCAAACGCTGGCTCGCTCGCGTCGGTTATGAACGCATTCAGGAAATCGAAGACCCCGAACTCGCCACCAAACGCACCCGCGCCCTTTACAAAGCCAAGGGTTACTCTGACGACTGGGTCGAGAAACGGATGCGCTCCATTGCCATCCGCGACGAACTCACCGACGAATGGAAAAAGCGCGGCGTCCGCGAGCAACGCGAATACGCCATCCTCACCGCCGAAATTTCCAAAGCCACCTTCGGCTTGACACCCAGCCAATACACCGAGTTCAAGCGACTCAAACGCGAAAACCTTCGCGACCACATGACCGACCTTGAACTCATCTTCTCCATGTTGGGCGAAGCCGCCACCACCGAAATCGCCCGTAACCGCGACGCCCTCGGATTCCCGCAAAACAAGAAGGTCGCCAACGAAGGCGGCACGGTCGCCGGCAACGCCCGCAACGAACTCGAAAAGAAAAGTGGACGCAAAGTCGTCACCAGCGAAAACTACCTCACTCTGACACAGGCAACGAAGAAAGTGCATCAGTTGACCGGGAAGAAACCGCGCCGCAAGAAATCCTGACCCCATGCCTCCTAAGCTGAACTCTCAGCAAATCAGGACACTGCCGAGTGCCCGGCGGACCACCGATCTTTCACCCAATGAAAAGCGCGCCCTGCTGGCGCAGCTCCTGCGGAAAAAGGTGAGCGGGTCCAAATCGTTTTATCCTCTCTCCGATAATCAGCAGGGGATCTGGTTCCTGTGCCAGTTCGCGCCGGAAACCTCGATTTACAATGTCAGTTTTGCGGCGCGCATCCGCTCCGAGGTGGACATCCCGGCTTTCCGGCGCGCGTTTCAGGCGCTGGTGGATCGCCATCCTTCCCTGCGGACCACGATTGCGGTGCACTCCGGCAAACCCGTTCAACAGATCCACGAACATCAGGCGGTCCATTTCGAGGAGACCGATGCCTCAACCTGGCGCGGGGATGAGCTGCAGACCCGGCTGGTCGAGGAAACTCAGCGCCGGTTTGATCTGGAACGCGGGCCGGTCATGCGGGTGAGTCTGTTCACCCGATCGGCACAGGAACACATCCTGTTACTGGTCATTCATCATATCGTGGTCGATTTCTGGTCCCTCGCGGTGATCCTGAATGAACTCGGCGTGCTGTATCCGGCGGAAAAAGCCGGTCGATCAGCGGCTCTCCCTCCCCTTGATCTGCAATACACGGACTTCGTTCGTTGGCAGACCGAAATGCTGGCGAGTCCGGCCGGCGAACGGCTCTGGGACTACTGGAAGAAACAATTGGCCGGCCCGTTACCCGTGCTCAATCTGCCGACCGACCGGCCGCGACCGCCGATTCAGATGTTTCGTGGCGCGCAGCACGATTTCATTCTGAACGAGGAACTGGCCCGGCGGCTCAGGGCGCTCGCCAAAGCCGAGGGGGCGACGCTGTACATGGTCCTGCTGGCGGCGTTCGAACTGATGCTTTACTACCACAGCGGCCAGGAAGACATCCTCGTGGCTTCTCCCATGGTCGGACGGAGCCGGGCCGAGTTTGAAGAGCTGGTCGGCTTCTTCGCCAATCCGGTTGTCTTACGAGCGAATCTTTCCGGGAATCCAACTTTCCGGGCGCTGCTGGGCCGGGTGCGTCAGACGGTGTTGGCGGCTCTCGAACATCAGGATTACCCCATCCTGCGTTTGGTCCAGCGACTCCGGCCGCCCCGGGATCTCAGCCGATCACCGCTCTGCCAGACCATGTTCGTCCTGGATAAACCGCACCGGGTCGCGGAACAGGCCATCCCGGCATTCGCGCGGGGCGAGACCGGGCTACGGATGGATCTGGACGGGTTTTTGATGGAGTCGATCCCTCTGGAACGCCGGGCCGCGACTCTGGATCTGGTCATGTTGATCATCGAGACGACCGGATCGCTTTCCGCCTCCATCCGTTTCAACACCGACCTGTTTGATGCCGCCACCATCGCCCGGATGGCGGGACACTTTCAGACGCTGCTGGAAAGTGTCCTCCGCGATCCGGCCGCCGCGATCGGTGATTTGGAAATTCTGACCGGTGCTGAACGCCGGCAACTGTTGGTCGAGTTCAACGATACCAGGACCGATTACCCCAAAGACAAGTGCCTCCACCAATTGTTTGAGGAACAAGTCCAGCGGACGCCGGACGGCGTGGCCGTCGTGTTTGAGGGACAGCAACTGACCTACGCTCAACTCAACGCTCGCGCCAATCAACTGGCCCATCACCTGCAAACGCTGGGCGTGGGGCCGGAGGTGCCGGTGGCCATTGCCATGGAGCACTGCCCGGAGATGGTTGTCGGGGTTCTGGGCATTCTCAAAGCCGGCGGAGCTTACCTGCCACTGGATCCGGCGAATCCCAAGGAGCGCCTGGCGTTCCTGCTGCAAGATGCCCACGCGCCAGTGGTGCTGACGCGGAAGCATTGGCTGGAGAGTCTGCCCGATTATACAGGGCGCGTCGTGTGCCTGGACTCCGGGTGGGAAGCCATCGCCCGGGAGAGTGAAAAAAATCCAGTCAGTGGGGCCACCGCCAAGAGCCTTGCCTATGTGATGTACACCTCAGGCTCGACGGGACAGCCCAAGGGAGTCCTGTGCGAGCACGGCGGCCTCGTCAATTATCTGTGCTGGGTCAACGAGGATCCGCTGGGCGACCCTGGACTCTGCATGCCCCTGACGACAAAACTGACCTTCGACATGTGCCTGAAGCAACTATTCCCCCCGCTCCTGCGAGGGGGCGAGGTGTGGATTCTCCCGGAGGAGGTCCTGGCGGAGCCCGCCAAGCTGCTGTCGGCACTTGCCGCGCGGACAAAGGTCGGGCTTAACTGCGTGCCATCGTTATGGACGGCCATCCTCCACGCCATCCAGTCCGGTCAAGCCTCGCCGCCGGGCGCAGGTCTGGCGTATCTGTTTTTCGGCGGCGAGCCGCTGAGCAAAGAGCTGGTCGCGCGCTCCTTGTTCGCGCTGCCGCATCTCCGGATCTGGAATATCTACGGCCCGACGGAGGCGACAGCCAACGCGTCCGCTGCCAGAATTATCCCGGGAGACGAGGTGACGATTGGTCGTCCCATCGCCAACACGCAGATCCACATCTTGAATTCCTTTCTGCATCCGGTCCCGATCGGCGTGCAGGGTGAGTTGCACATTGGTGGTGCCGGGGTGGCCCGCGGTTATCTGAACCGGCCGGAGTTGACCGCCGAGAAATTTATTCCAGATCCGTTCAGCGCCGCGCCCGGAGCACGGCTGTACAAGACCGGCGACCTGGCCCGCTATCGGCCCGATGGGAACATCGAGTTTCTCGGCCGGGCCGACCACCAGGTCAAGATCCGCGGGTTTCGCATCGAACTGGGAGAAATCGAGGCCGCGCTTGGCCAACACCCGGCCGTGCGGGAGGCCGTCGTCCTGGCTCGGGAAGACGCGGCGGGCGAGAAGCGGTTGGTGTCCTATGTGGTCGCGGACCGGGAGCCTCTCCCCACGACCACCGATCTGCGTAATTTTCTGAAGGAGAAACTGCCCGAGTACATGGTGCCGGCGGTCTTCGTGCTGCTGGATGCCTTGCCGTTGATGCCCAACGGGAAGGTGGACCGCTGGGCACTGCCGGCGCCCGACCGATCACGACCCGA
>PLQC01000141.1 GCA_003159675.1 Limisphaerales bacterium | reverse complement strand
CCTATCACTCCGGTTCGCACCTGCGTGCCTTGGCCCACGCAGCTAAAAGGCGCACCCCGTCCTTGTCGCCAACCGTCCCAACCAGCGCCTTCCACGCCCGAACCGCGTGGCGGCGAACGGTTGCGCCGTTTTCCAGGGCCGAATTCTCTGCCAGACCCCGCCGCCAGTTGGCCCGTCGCCGTCGAACAATCATGCGCCACATAACCTGCCTCTGCCATCTGGCTGACTAACGGCACGTCCTTCCCGAAGGAGGGATCTTGGAAAGAGTTGGCGTGTCACGCTCTTCGCCTCTCCCACAGCAGAACCCCGAGGTGGCGATGAGACTGCCCTGGTAGATCGTCGGCGCGTTGGTGCCGCTTGCCGGGATGGCAAATTGCAGCCGCCCACTGAGGTCGAAGAAGGCGATCGAGTTGCTGGGACCATAGACGAAGCGTTCCGTGACCAGCATGGAGCCGGCCGCCATCGAGCTGTTGTCCGGGAAGATCCACGTCAACCGCTCGACCTTCGTGTTGTTGGTGTTGTTCAGGGATACACCGCCTTGGAACGTGTAGGGCATGCAAACCACGGTGTTGTTGGTTCGGCTCACCACTTCCAGCGCATCAGCCGTCAGGTCGTAAACCAACCTCAACCCCTGGAGGTTGGTAATGCCCTGTTGGCTGGCACAGTTACGGATGATGTCCCGGTTCCCAAATTGAGCACAGGCAAAACTCCCGCTTGGGTTGGTCGAGATGCCCACCGCGCTCACGAAGGCGTTGAATAATTCGTGAGGGAGACTCGTTTTCAGACCAAGCGAAAAATACCCCCCGCCGGCCGAGATGGCCGTAAAACCAGTATTGGGCGGCGGAACGTTGCATTCACCATATGCGTTGTATCCCCAAGCCACAATCGAGCCGTCGTTTTTCAGGCCAAGCGAGTGAGACCAGCCAGCCGCGATGGCCGCAAAACCCGTATTGGGCGACGGCACATCGCGTTGGCCACTATAGTTGCCCCAGTAATCCAAGTTATTTCCCCAAGCTACAATCGAGCCGTTGGTTTTCAGGCCAAGCGAGTGGTCCCAGCCAGCCGCAATAGCCACAAAACCGGTATTCGGAGAAGGCACATCGCACTGACCGTACACGTCTTGCCCCCAAGCTACAATCGAGCCGTCGTTTTTCAGGCCAAGCGCATGATAGCCGCCGGCGGCGATGGCTATAAAACCCGTATTGGGCGACGGCACATTGCATTCACCCCAACCATTGTCTCCCCAGGCTACAATCGAGCCGTCGGTTTTCAGGCCAAGCATACTTCCGTTGCCGGCTGCGATGGCGATAAACCCGGTATTGGGCGACGGCACAGTAAGCCGGGGATCTCCATTGACATTGAATCCCCAGGCCACAATCGAGCCATCACTTTTCAGGCCAAGCGACATATAATTGCCAGCCGCGACGGCTATAAAATTCGTATTGGGCGCCGGCACATTGCATTCACCCCATGTGTTGTCTCCCCAAGCCACAATCGAGCCGTCGGTTTTCAGGCCAAGCCATTGTTGCGAGCCGGCCGCGATGGCCGTAAAACCCGAATTGGGCGACGGCACGTTGCATTCACCGGCGCTGTTCTGTCCCCAGGCTACAATTTCGCCGGCACATGCGGGTAAGGCCAGAATACTTGCGATTAAGATTGAGAGATATTTTTTCATGGAGTGCTCCTAAGTTTTTGATGCTGTTAAACTGGTTTGAACTGATTTGACGCGTGCGTAGATGGAATGAGAGATTCCGCAGTTGCTTGTCGCCGGGAAGCGGCAAGATCGAAGCATAAACCCTCTCCTTGAGGGGAGCTGGGACGAAAGAACCTTGTCTTTGCTTCGATTTGGCAAGGACCTCGAATGTTGCTTGGGTCCCACCGTTCTGGATTCGTCGGGAACCATGCGCTTCAGTCTGACATAAGCGCATCTGGTCCGATGGTATGCAGTTGTAAAGCCGAGCTTTTCAAGATGCAAGCCTAAAAACCGGAAATTGCAAGCGTACACGCCTGGAACCTGAAGCAGCGCACTCACATCCACTGTTTCCAGCAGGAAACTGGTCTGCCCCGGTTTTTGGTTGAGTGCCGGTTCGGATTTATTCCACCAAGCGGCCAGGCGCTCGGTTTCAGGCCGGGCGGAAGGCGCTGGCCGGATTGCCGCTCCCGGATCCAGCGGGTTGATGCGTGCCTTGGCCCACGCAGCAACAAAGGGCGCCACGCCCTCATTGTCAGCAATTTCAACCAGCGCCTTCCACGCCCGAACCGCCTGGTGGTAAGAGTCCGTGTCGTTGTCGTCCGCCAAATTCTTTTCCAGAGGAAACGCCCCACGTTCGTTTGACTTGGTTCCGCTACCGATGAGCGCCGTAGCGCAGCCAGCTCGGGACGCGGGCCTATCTATGAACCCACGTCCAGGAACACCGGATTCATCCGGCAGAACCACTGCCGGCGTCCCCTGCTGCCGGATGAATCCGGCGTTCCGCTTCTGAGTGATTTCATAACTCCGAAGCGCGCCAGAGGTGGCGGCGGGGCTCCCCATGAACCGTGTAGCGGCGGTTTGACAACCGCCGCTACGAGCCGGTTCATGGTTCCGCTGCGCACCCCAAGTGGTATCGAGCCTCTTCATAAACCTTCCAAATTCCACAAAAAAGCCGTTTCCCTCACAGCCTCCGCCCGAAACGCCATGACAACATTAGTTAGACAGGGCACACCCAGAACGGTCACGCTTCCACAAGACACGAGAGCCTGGAAATCGATGCTGCGGCTCGGTCGCGGTACAGTTTGGCCAAAAAGTTGGTGGGGCGAGCGTCCTCGCAAGCAGGAAACCGAACGATTTGCCCGACCAGCGGCTCGCCAGGAGGGCATGTGCTCAGCGGAT
>PLQC01000055.1 GCA_003159675.1 Limisphaerales bacterium | reverse complement strand
GTCGCCCGTTCTACCCATTTTTCACAAATTCCCTGTGGCCGCATCCTCTGTCTCTGGCTAACTTTGGATTGTGCCACAACCCGCCTACAGGGTCGTTCAACTCGCCAACGGCGCCTGCTGCGTTCATTCGCTGGCTTTTGATGAAACCTTCCATCCGGGGGTCGGCCCGGCGGCCGAAGCGGAGGCCTTGTATGTCCGGCAGGTTCGACTGATCGAACGGGCTCGCCAATACGCCAGGGAGTTCGTGATATGGGACGTCGGCCTCGGCGCCGCGGGCAATGTGCTCGCCGTTTTGCGCGCGACGCGGGAAGTGCCGTGCGCACTCCGACTGATCAGTTTCGATTCCACTCTCGAACCGCTGGAATTCGCGTTGCAACACCGGGAATCCCTCGGATATTTCCACGGCTACGAATCCCCTCTCGAACGCCTCCTGCAGGAGCATCGCGTTTCGTTCCAGTGCGGCCCGCAGGATGTCCAATGGGAATTGCGCCTGTCGGACTTTCCAACACTGCTTGCCCAACCGGGCGCGAAAGATCTTGCAAAGCCGCATCTGGTCATGTTTGACGCCTGTTCACCCGCGAAAAATCCCGGGATGTGGACTCAGCCACTCTTCGACAACCTCTTCCGGCTCCTGGACAGCAACCGCCCGTGCACTGTGGCGAGTTTTTCGCGTAGCACCATGGTTCGTGTCACGCTCCTGCTGGCCGGGTTTTTCGTGGGAGTCGGGCACGCAATCGGAGACAAGGAAGAGACCACCATTGCCACGAACACGCGGGGTGCGATCGACGAGCTCCTGGACCCTCACTGGCTCCGGAGGGCCCGCCGTTCCAGCAGCGCCGAGCCGTTGCGGACGCCTGTTTACCGACAGGCTCCGCTGTCGCCGGAAACGTGGGAAACGCTGCGCAACCATCCGCAGTTTCAAAGTGCATCCGCGTTGACCTCCGGTTAACTTTCCCGTGTGAATCACCGCGAGACCTTCGAGGCGATGCTTGCAGGTGCGGCGCCCATCCTGGCGCTTGCCCCGATGCAGGACGTAACGGACCTGCCGTTCTGGACATTGATGCGGAACTACGGCGGCGCGGACGTTTATTTCACGGAATACTTCCGGGTTTACGCCACGTCACAGATCGACAAGAACATCCTCAAGTCCGTCACGGAAAATCCGACGGGCCGGCCGGTCGTCGCGCAGATGATCGGCAATGACATCCCCTCGCTGGTGCGCACGGCGCGCGAGCTGCAGCAATATCCGGTCGCGGCGGTGGATCTGAACCTGGGCTGCCCCGCGCCGGTGGTGTATCGCAAATGCGCCGGGGGAGGGCTGCTGCGCGAACCGCGGCGGGTGGACGCCATTCTCGGCGCGTTGCGGGACGCGGTCACGATCCGGTTCACGGTCAAGACGCGGATTGGCTTTGATTCGCCGGACGTATTCGACGAACTGCTGCCGATTTTCGCGAGGCACTCCCTGGACCTGCTGACCGTGCACGGTCGCACCGTCCACGAAATGTACCGGCCCACGGTGCATTACGAATTCATCGCGCGGGCGGTGGCGGAGATGCCCTGCCCGGTGCTGGCCAACGGCAACGTTCATTCGGCCGAAAACGCGGTCGCGATTCTGAAAACGACCGGCGCGCGCGGACTGATGATCGGCCGGGGCGCCATCCGCAATCCCTGGCTGTTTCACCAGATCCGACAGCATCAACGCAGCGAAACTGTTTTCGTCCCGCGCGGCTTCGACGTGCTGGAATACGTCCAGGCACTTTACGAAGCCGTTTGCCCTCCCGGCGTGCGCGAATCCGCCCAGGTGCAGAAGATGAAGAAATACATGAATTACCTCGGAGTCGGAGTCGATCCGGCCGGGCTGTTCCTGCATCAGATTCGCCGGGTCTTCACAAAGGAGGAGTTCTTCCGCGTCTGCGAGGAGTTTCTGGGGCACGACCGTCCCATGCCGCTCGAACAGGGCTTGGATTTTTGATTTGCGATTTTTGATTTTTGATTTAGGCCAATCCACCACTGGAAGCTGACTTGCGGGATGAAACCATGATCGCCACCAGCTCATTGGCTTCCTGAAGGAGGAGTTCTACCTGCTTCGGTTTGATCAACTGGCCCTCGATAATCAATTCCATCCAGAAGGCACTTTCATCCGCTTCCTCCTCCACGGTACCCAGCTTGGCTACGAACTCCGGCTTGGAACGGCCACGGCAGGCCGCGCGGTAGTTCGCACCCACAGAGGTCCCCGATCGCACGAGTTGGTTGGCAATCGCGCGCCCCTCGACAGTTTTCGGAAGGGCTGCGATCAACCGGATCACCCGCAACGCGAATTGCTTTGTCCGTTTCTTCAGTTCGATTTCGTTCATAGTTCCCTCCAATCAAAAATCAAAAATCGGAAATCAAAAATCCCCTACCCGTACCGATACGGCTTTTCCATCGGGAACGAATTCGGCAGGTGTCGCACTTCGCGGACCGCGCTGTCCTCCAGCAGCACCTCGACGATGTCGAACCGGATTTTCACGGGTGGATTTTTCAGCAGGCGCAAATAGTCCAGGGCGGTTTGCGAAAGCAGCCGGCGTTTGCGCGCGTTCACGGCCGCGGCCGGGCGCACCCACTCCTCGGACGAACGCGTCTTGACCTCGACGAACACAAGACAGTCCTCGTCACGGAACACCAGGTCGATTTCACCGCGTTTCGATCGGAAGTTGGCGGTCAGAAACTTGAGGCCCCGCCGCCGGAGATATTTCCCGGCGGCGCGTTCCCCGAGTTCGCCATGGCGCAAGTGGAGTGGCTTGTCGGCGCCGTGAATCCACGCTTGAATGCGAGCCCTCAGATTCATCCCCATTATCCCCATTGAGTCCGGCCGCGACCCGATCGGGGCGCCGCAAAATCAACTCCCCTCCCGAATTCAAACCCGCGGCCGCAGCGGGCCATCCCCCGCGCCGGCGTCCGCCTGGAAAAGTTTGAGCTCGGTTTCAACCGGACGGAAAGGCGAAAAGCTGCGGCGATGAATCGGGCACGGGCCGCGTTCCCGGATGGCCGCATAATGCTGCGGCGTGGCGTAGCCCTTGTGTTCGGCGAAACCGTATCCGGGGTAAAGCCCGTCCATTTCGATCATCATCCGGTCGCGGGTGACCTTGGCCAGCACGCTGGCCGCGGCGATGGAATAACTCTTGCAATCCCCCTGCACCAGGGCTGTTTGCGGGTAGGGCAGCCATTTGATTCTCAGTCCGTCCACCAGCACATGCAGCGGCTTAGGCTGGAGTTGATCGAGGGCGGCATTCATGGCCCGCCAGGCCGCTTGGCGGATGTTGATCCGGTCGATCATCTCGACGTCCACAATTGAAACGGCGTGCCGGATTTCCGGGTGCGAAGTGATGATCGAAAAATACTTCCCGCGCTGGTCTCCGGTGAGTTGCTTGGAATCATTCAGCCCGCGCAGTCTGGGATCGAGGCCCGCCTCCAACCAGCTCGCGGGTAACATGACCGCGGCCGCGACCACCGGGCCGGCAAGCGGACCGCAGCCCGCCTCGTCCACTCCAGCGACGAGGGCCGTGCCTTGCCTCCATAGCTCGCATTCGTGCGACAGCCGGTTCCAAAACGTTGCGCCCATGGTTCGAGTCGCGTTCCACGATGACGCCCCGTCCCCGTGTTCGCAATCAAAACTTGCGCCCTTGCCGCGCCGGGCTGATTCGTGGTTGAATTCCGGCATGAAAACCGAAGCTCTGCACGTCGGCATGAAGGTCCGCCACCCGCAATACGGAATCGGCGTGGTGAAATCGATCTCGGAGAACACGGCGGACGTTCTCTTTAACGACGGAAAACGCGCGGTGGCTCCGGAAGGGGCCGGGTTGGAGCCGGCCGAAGCTCAGGCGGAGTTCCGCGGACTGGGCGTTCCGCTCAAGCAATTCGTCGAGGAGACACTGGATGTGGCGGTTCGCAAGATGGGGCTCGAACGACCGGACTCGATCGTGGAGAAGTTGGGCAGCCGCTGGCACAACGGCAAGATGACCCTGCAGCCGTCCGATCCGTCGTTGCAGGCCAAGGAAGTGCCGCTCGAAGCCTTTTTCCACAAGATCATCATGATGCGCAACAATCTCCGCGTGCTGGAACAGAAGATCAACTCGCATGAAAAACTGTCCGAAGGCGAGAAGATCGACATGCAGCAATACCTGACCCGATGTTACGGTTCGATGACGACCTTCAACGTGTTGTTCAAGGAGAAGGAAGACCAGTTTTGAAGCGGCTCCGGCGGGGAACCGGCTGATCCGCCTCTGAAAAAAAGGCACTTTGTTGAAAGATGGGGGCTTCCGGGTTCGTATTATATAGTGTGACGCCGCGCGTTGACCCGGAGAGGGAAAAAGGGCAACGGGGCGATGCGGGTGTCAAACCACGAGAGTGGTTGGCTGCTGCTCGGGTTTCCCCCTGGCAGCAGCCATTTCCTTTTGGGCACGGTGCTCAAAAAAGACTACACTGGTGTTTCGACCTCAAAGCACCCCATTATTCCGCAGTTGGCTGTCAAAAGCATAATCCCGTTTGATTGTCACTTTCAAAACATGACCAAGGTGCAGGCTGTCGCCGGATTTCGAAATTCTATGAAAACCTCCTGGAGCAATCCCCGTTTCGTTTTGCAACCCGATGGACATTGTCATCGTTCCTTCCTCGACAGACCCCGTGCAGCCCTGATGGCTGGGTTGTTGTGCTGCCTCGCGACTGGCCTGCTTTCTCCGGCATTGGCGGATCAAACCATTGAACTCAAAGGGGATGCAGGCGGCAGGCGTTTCGACGGCATCGGCGCGGTGAGCGGCGGCGGCGCCACCTCGGTTTTGCTCAAGGACTATCCCGAACCACAGCGCAGCCAGGTTCTGGATTTGCTCTTCAAACCCAAGTTTGGCGCGTCCATGAGCGCGCTTCTGGTCGAAGTTCCGGGCGACGGAAATTCAACGCAAGGCTCCGAGCCGAGCCACATGCACACCCGGGATGACCTCAACTGCGGTCGCGGCTACGAATGGTGGTTGATGTGCGAGGCGAAAAAGCGCAATCCCGACATCACCCTGGATGCCTGCGCCTGGGGCTGCCCCGGCTGGGTGGGCAACGGGAATTTCTGGTCGCAGGACATGTGCGACTATTACGTCAAATGGATTCAGGGACTCAAGACCGTCTACGGCCTGGACCTGGACGCCATCGGGTGCCGGAATGAAAAGGGCGTCAACGAGGACTTTGCAAAAAAATTCCGCGCCACGCTCGATGCAAACGGCCTGGAAAAGGTCAAAATCCACGGTTTCGACAATTGGGACAAAACAAAATTCGACTGGACCCGGGACATGACCACGGACGTGGAATTGCGCAAAGCGGTGGCGATCCTCAGCAACCACACGATGGCGGACAGGCCGGCGTCCGAGGACGTGCGGAGACTCGCCGCGACGTTCGACAAGCCGATTTGGAACAGCGAAGAGCATGTCTACAAGAGCGGGTTTGACTGTGAAATCAGCCTCGTGCAGGCGTTCAACGACAACTTCATCCGCAGCGGCGTAACCAAGATCGTGAATTGGTATCTCGTCGGCTCCGTTTACCCGATGGAGCCGTATCCGGAGACGCCCGCCGCCATGATCGCGAATTCGCCCTGGAGCGGACATTATCATACCCGCGAAGTGCTGTGGGGCTACGCGCACTATGGCCAATTCTCAAAAGTGGGCTGGCAATATCTCAACGGCGCTTGCGGGAACCTGGCCGCCGGCGGCACTTTCGTCACGCTCAAATCACCGGGCAAAGACTACAGCGTGATCGCCGAGACCAAGGACGCCGCGGTCGCCCAAAACCTCGCCTTAAACATCAGCGGCGGCTTGTCCACCCGCAAGCTCTGCGTCTGGCGCAGCGACGCCACCGAGCAATTTGCAAGACAGGCCGACATCACGCCCACGAATGGATCCTTCACCGTCGTCCTGCAGCCGAAGTCCATCTATTCCATTTCAACAACCACCGGCCAGAAAAAGGGCTCGTTCGCCGACATCCCCGCCGCCAAGGATTTTCCGTTTCCCTATTACGAAACCTACGAGGAATATACTGATCCCAGCCAATGGGGTTATCTGCCGCACTACACGGCGGACATCTCCAGCGTGTTCGAAATCGCCGACCGCCCCGACAAGACCGGGAAATGTCTCCGCCAGATCCTGACCGAACGAGCCCAAAGCTGGGCGCCGGAATGGATGCCTTACACGATCCTTGGCGATCAGAACTGGCATGATTGCGAGGTCGCCGCCGATGTGTATCTGGATCATGGCGGCTGGGCTGGCGTCATGGGCCGGGTCAACAACGTCGGCAACGGCTACGGCTGCGTTCCCAAAGGATATTATCTGCGCCTCGCGGTGGACGGCAGTTGCGCCTTGTATGCCGCCACCCAGCAGAAAAACGCCGGCCCGGGAACGCTGCTGGCCACAGGCATCGCCGCCAACGCAGCCGGGAATCAGTGGCACAACGTGAAGCTGCAGTTCTCCGGCGACGTCATCACCGGTTTCGTGGACGGCGCGCAGGTGTTGTCCGTGACAAACGATCTGTATCCGCGCGGCATGGCCGGGCTGATCACCGGCGGCGACGCCAAACATGCCAACACCGCGTTCTTCGACAACCTGCTGATCAACGCCGTGGGCGCCGCAACGCCCCGACTGACGGTGTTCGCAGACAATCAATCGCCGATCTATAAACCCTGAAGCGCAGGGTGTGGTGGATCTGGCGGAGGGTCAACGCGACGCGTGAGACGTTCGCAGACGGTGGAATGGTGCGCGCTGCAGGATTTGAACCTGCGACCCCTTCCGTGTGAAGGAAGTGCTCTTCCGCTGAGCTAAGCGCGCAACCTCCGCTGGAAGACCGTTGAGAATCGCTTGTTTTCATAGGTCTTTCCGCGGTTTTTAGCGGACGGATAACGTCACCTTTTTCCAGCCCCCTCGCAAGTCGAAAAACACCCGAGGTCAGGGCGCGAATTGCGCCAAAAGTTTT
>PLQC01000140.1 GCA_003159675.1 Limisphaerales bacterium | reverse complement strand
TCAACAGAATACTTTGCCGAGAGGGACCCATTTGCGGACTATGTCACGCATGAAGTGGCGCACATCTTTCACAATTGCAAACGCGAGACGTTCGGATTGCCGCACACACTTTCCAAGGAGTGGTTGCTGGATATTGCTTATGCCAAACGGGAAACCTTTGCCTATGCGTGCGAGACTTATGGCCGGATCGTGGAACAGGCGCAAGGAACAGCCGGACGGAGGGCACTCCTGACGCAATATGCTCGCAGTCCCAAGCCTTCCGATGAAACAGTGGATTCGGCAGAGTTGCTCGACATCCTGACCGAGGCCATCGAGGCCCGCAACGGGTGGAAGCGGATTCTGCTCCGCTGCTCCAGTTCAAACCAGCCGGTTCCCAGATCCGCTCCCGCATATGCCTGAGAATAGTAGTTCATGCTTTTCCTTCGATATTCTTGTAAAGCATTGATAATAAACTGCTTGAATAAAGTGAATAAAGACGAGGGTTCGATTCCCTTCACCCGCTCCATTATGAAATCGAAGGCTCAGTCTCGCGGAGATTGGCTGTCACAGCCATTTTTGAAGCATTTGTCCGTTACCGTCCGCGAGCCGAAGGCGAGCGTTGTTGAAGCCGCGACGGACTCGCCAGAGGCCGGAGCGAAAAAAGCCTCAATGGCGAGGTTATACGTTGCAAGCAACGTGACCTCGCAAGGGGACGAAGGCCACTTATCGCCAAGATGCGCGGCTAGGGCGCTATATGGTTTGGCGAGGCCGGGGTGGAACGACCCATCATCAGGAATCGGGACATAAACAAATTCGCCGCTTCTGCTGTCCACTGGACCATTCCAGTATCCACCACCGTCGCTCTGATCTGCGCCGACGCGCACAAGTAACGCCTTCATTATTTTAGCAGCTTATGAAATATTTGAAGCTCGGATTTGAGCCTCATTGCTTTATGGGTTTGGGGTCAATGCCTCTTGAATCGTTTTTACCGGCAGGAACAATTCCAGTTCGTTCGACGGCAGGGCAACAAAACCGAATTGCTCGTAGTAGCGTTTGGCTTCCTGATCTTTCGCGTCCACAAAAAGGCCAATCCCGCCCGCCGTGTTGAAAATCTCAATAAATTTCCCCATTGCCGCAACCAACAAGGTTTTCCCGATGCCTTGCCGTCGATATGCTTTGGCGACAGCCAACCGGCCAAGCCTGATGCCGGACACATCGCGCGGTAATTTCTTGGCTTCTGCCGGTGAAAGGGATTCAGATTTTATCTGACAGAGATTGAGAGAAAAAAATCCCACGATAGGCTTTGAATCGGATGCGCCCTCATCCACCAGAACGAATGTCCGAGATATTCCACGCTTCGCGTGTTGTCGCGCGGTTTGCTTGAGAAACAGATTGAGCGGTTCACTCCCACAGTCGAATCCGTCCCGGTCGTGAGACTTCGTCAACAGTTCAATCTTACGCACGCACCGTGCCTTTGAACGCTTTTACCGCGTCCTTGAGACGCTTGTTGGGTTTGGGCGGATTGTCGAACAGGGAAAGAACCATGCGGGCGTCCTTCTGTGACAGCCGAATGACCGATTCACGCTCGACTACGCGTTGCGCTTCCTGATACGCAGTTTGCACGACGAACTGGTTGACGGTCGAACCCAAAAGCTCCGCCGCCTGTTCCAATGTCACGCGCACGCTGTCCGAAACGCGAGCCGTAATCCTCTTGCGAGGTTCTTCGATAGTACGTTCCATGCCTACATGGTGCCACTTTGTCACCGGCTTGTCAATGCCCTTTTGAGGCCATGCTCGGTATTTGGGGGTGGAACTCAGGCAACTCCTGATTGCCTTCGGTCATGCTAAAAGGGTAGGCGGTGGGCTGCCTTGGCACAGGCAAGGCAAATCGGTTTTTCCGGTCGTGGTGGCCACGAGGTAAAACGAGGCGGCGCAGGCTGCGAGCCTCTAGCTCGCTGCACCGCCGGTCGAACGGCAGAGGCGCACGGCGGGGGTATCAGGGGCGGCACGACCCTGAAGGCCGGTTCCGGGGGTGGGTAACCTTCGGGTAGGGTTTCACAAGGGCGGCACGCCCTTTTGTCGGGGTACAGCGTTCATTGCGACGGCGGCTGGCCGGGCGGCGAGGGCAGGTATAATGGTCACGCAGCGGCTCCTGAACCAGCGTTCCACAGCGCGATGACGGGCGGGGAGCGGGTGGAAAGTCGCGTGAAAGCCCTCGGTGGGTTCGACCGGGTGATTCATCTTCGTCCTGGTTGCTGTCGCGGTCCGGCCAGCGCCTCGAAGCCGGAGATCACGTCGAAAAGTTCCTCGTCGATGCCACTCTGACGCAAACGGTGGAATGTGCCGTGGAGATTCTCCAGTAATTCGTCGATGTTTTTATCGGCGCGTTCCATCGCTGCCAGACGGCTCGCGTTCTCGCTCGCGAGGGATTCGGCGCACGCCCGGAAGAGCGAGATGAAAAGATATTCGCGGATGAGTGCCCGCAAGGTCGCGGTGCCGCTGCGCATGACCTCGGGCAGGTTCCCGGTCGGCCAGTGGACTTTGGCCAGACCTTGTTGCCATTGCGCGTCGAGGGGCAACAACCGCTGGCTGACCGGCTCGTAAAGCGCCCCCGACTTCGGACGGTTATGGAAGACGTAAACCCGCGCATACCCGCCTTGGGACCGATGCGCTTCGCTTTCGATTTGAATCTGCCCGACGAGCGGAGTGATGGCCTGGACGGAATTCGGCACCGCAAAGATTCCCATCAGCGGCAGGCCCGCATCCTCCAGGCGCGCATGAACGCGCTCACCGACGGCCCAGACCTGGGGTTTGCCGGGCAGGGCTGCGAGAGTCTTGATCGCATAATCGGCCACCACGTCATTAAACTGGCCCACGAGTCCCTGGTCGGATCCAAACACGACGACGCCGATCGCGCCCGCATCGATTTGTCCCTTCCGTTCTACCATCGGGGCCGCTGGATCGCTCTCCCGAAAGCACGCGCCCAACCCCAGCTCCACGGTCCGATAGTAGTCGGCCAGCGCGCGTACCGATTTCTCGTATTGTCCGATGCTCGAGGCGGCCAAGGCTTTCATCGTGCGGACGACGGATTGGAGATCTCCGGCACTGCTGATCTTTCGGGTCAGGCTCGCCGTGGTGTCGCTCATGACTTCTCCTTGAGTGCCGCCTCGGGCTTGGGTTTGACCTCCGTCTGGGCCTCCGGCTTGGACTCGGGTTCAGGCTTGGGCTCGGCTTTGGCTTCGGGTTTGGATTCCGGCTTGGGTTGGAAACGGGCGAGCGCTTTGCGGGCGATTTCGATAATCGTTTTACGATCTTCGTCATTCAATTTTGCGGCGGTTTCGAATCGCGCGCACACCTCCGCCGGGAGGTTCGCCGCGGCCTCTCGCACGGCGTGCTCGGCGTCCGTCATCTGGTCAAGCGGCACAGGGTCGAAGAGGTTCGCGGTCAACGCCAGCAGGACCGTGATTTGGGCGGGCACGGACACCGGGGCGAATTCCGGCTGCTTGAGGCAGGCGCGGATTCGCCGTCCATGCTCGATGATCTTGCGGGTGTCTTCATCCAGGCGGGCGCCGAACCGGGCAAAGGTCTCGAGTTCCTCGAACTGAGCATAGGCGAGCTTGAGGTCGCCTGCCACGGCGCGGTAGGCCGCCCGTTGCGCCGCGCCGCCGACGCGCGAAACGGATTTGCCGACATCGACCGCGGGCAGGACGCCCAATTCGAACAGCGACGGCGAGAGGTAAATCTGCCCGTCCGTGATGGAAATCAGGTTGGTCGGAATGTAGGCGGAAATGTCCTGCGCTTCGGTCTCGATGATGGGCAGCGCAGTGAGCGAGCCGTTGCCCAGTTCCGTGCGCAGGTGGGTGGCGCGTTCAAGCAGGCGCGAGTGAATGTAGAAGATATCGCCGGGGAAGGCCTCGCGTCCGGGGGGTCGGCGGAGCAGGAGGGAAAGCTCGCGATAGGCTTGAGCGTGCTGCGTGAGATTGTCGTAAACGATCAGCACGTCGCGACCCGCTTCCATAAAATGCTCGGCGATGCTGGTCGCGGCATAGGGCGTGATATAGGCAACGCCAGGCGCGTCATTGCCTTCGGCGACAACGACCACCGTGTAATCCATCGCGCCCTTTTCGCGGAGGTTGGCCACGACCTTGGCGACGGCGGAAGCGCGCTGGCCGATCACACAATAGACACAGACCACATTTTTTCCGCGCTGGTTCAAGATGGCGTCGATCGCGATGGCCGTCTTGCCCGTCTGGCGATCGCCCAGAATCAATTCGCGCTGGCCTCGCCCGATCGGAATGAGCGCATCGATAACCTTCAGGCCGGTCTGGAGCGGCACGGTGACCGGCGCGCGGTCCATGATAGGCGGGGCGGGGCGTTCGATGGGCAGGCGCTCGCTGGCCGCCACCGGCCCGTTGCCATCGAGTGGCCTACCAAGCGGGTCGATGACGCGTCCCAGCAATCCATCGCCCACAGCCACGTCCATGACCCGCCCGGTGCGTTCAACTTCGTCGCCTGCGTGCAGATCTTGATATTCGCCGAGCAGCACGACGCCGATTTCGTCCTCGTCCACGTTGAACGCGATGCCGAACACGCCGCCGGGAAACTCGAGAAGCTCCTCAAAGCCGACACCGGGGAGGCCGGAGACCCTGGCGATGCCCGTGGAAACGTTCGTGATCGTGCCCACCTCGTGCGGTGTCAGTTGCGGCGTGAAGGCTCCCCGCACCTGGCTTATTCCAGCGAACGCGCGATCGAAGACACTCTGCAAGCTTTCAGGCGCAGTGTTCATTGGCTCTTTGTTTCGAGCTTAGGTTCTTCAGGCTTAGGATCGGCTTTGGCTTCAGGTTTGTCCTTCTCTTTCAGAAGTTCGCCGACGCCTTTTTCCAGCGACGCGAGGTAATCCGCGATGCTCCAAGCCACTTTTTGTCCGTTCGTGGTGAGTTCGATCCCGCTGACCAGGTCCGGCGCGGTCTCGAACCGGACGTGGATTTCAGCCGAGAAGGTTTCATTGAGCGCATTTTGTATCGCCGCGCGTTGCTCCGCAGGCAGGTCAAACGCGCTGCGCACGAGCGCGGGGTCAGACGCTGTCTTAAGGGCCTTGGCGAGGCCAGCTTTCGCGTTGCCGTCCATCGTGCGCAAGCGGCGAGTGAACACCTCGCCCATCCGCTCTTCCAGGCTCGTCGTGGCAAGATCCGCCAGCGCCTTTCGCGCGATGGCAAACACTTCCTGCTGGGTCCGGCGACTGATGGCTTGATTCAGGTTCTGGGCGTCGTTTCTCAGCGTTTCCTGTCGCTTGGCACTCAAGGCGTCGGCCGCCTTTCGGGCTTCGTCGAGGAGCCGCTGACGTTCGGCTTTCGCCTCGTCCGTCGCCTTGCTCAAGAGGGCGGCGCGCTGCTGGTCGAACTCCTCGTTCTTGTGCTGGAACTCGTCGCGCTCCTTTTGGGCTTCGACCTTTTTCGCGTCGGCGTCCGCGAGTTCCTTGGCGATCCGCTTTTCCCGCGCGTCGATGGCGTTAAGGATGGGCGTGTAAAGAAAGCGCTTCATCAACCACACCAGGATGAGGAAGTTGAGCGCTTGCGCACCGACGGTGAACCAGTCGATCAGCATAGGTTCACTTTGTTGTCGCCTGGGCGATGACGTGGTTCCAGAACGGGTTGGCGAANNATCATCGAGACCACGAAGCAGTAGATCGCAATGGATTCGATCATAGCCAGGCCCACAAACAAGGTGCGTGTGATCGTCGTTGCGGCATCGGGCTGCTGCGCCAGCGAACTCAATGCCGTGGCGACGGCACGCCCTTCGCCAAGCGCAGGTCCTATACTCCCCAGGGCGATTGTCAGGCCGGCGGTGACGATTGAGGCAACGGCGATGAGGGTCATGTTATCCATAGTATGTCCTTTGGTAGTTTCGTTGTTGTTTCAAGTTTTGGGCGCCGGCTCGGGCTTGGGTTTGCGAGTGCGCGTGGCGGCCGCGATGTAAACCGCGGCCAGGATGCTGAAGATGTAGGCCTGCACCATGCCGGTAAGCAGACCGAGCACCGTCATAACGATCGGAAAGATGAAGGGCGTAATGGTCAGCAGAATGCCGATGATCATTACCCCGCTCATCATGTTGCCGAACAGGCGGACGGCCAGGGCCAGTGTGCGCGAAAGTTCACTGATGACATTAAACGGCAGCATGATGAATGTCGGCTCCACGTAGGACTTGAGGTAGCCGCCCATGCCCTGGTCCTCGATGCCGAAAAGCGGCACGGCCACAAACACGCTCAGCGCGAGTGCCGCGGTGGTCGAGAGCGAGCCCGTCGGCGGCTCGTAGCCGGGAATGACGGTGCAGAGGCTGCCCAGGGCGACAAACAGGAAGAGCGTGCCCAGAAAACCGATATACTTCTCCGGGTGGCGGAGGCCGACGTCTTCGATTTGTTTCTCGATGCCGGTGACGACGATTTCCAGAAGGTTCTGCCAGCGGGAACGTTCCAGACCCGTGGAAAGTTTGCGCGTGATGAGTTTTGAACCGACGGCCAGCACGAGCATCAGTCCCCACGTGAACACAATGGTGGCGTTGAGTTTGAGAAACCCGTGTTGCCAGAAGATCATCTCATCGGGACTAAGGCGCATGGCTGGCCTCCGGTGCCGGGCGGTTTTGGTTTTCTCCCGACGGCCGGGTCAGCCAGGTCACGACCAGGCGTGCCATGACAAATCCAAGGAGACACAGGAGCAGCCGCTCCCAATGACGGCCCGAGACAAAGTAAAATCCAGCCAGGGCAATGCTCATCCGCAACAGCAGGCTGCCGAGGAACCAAAACGCCGGTTGTTTGGACGAAATGCCCTTGCGAACCGTCCACCAAAGGCCGCCGAAGAAAATCGCACCGAGCAAAAGGCCCGCCACCAACGCGAGTGCCAGAGTCAGCAATTCATTCATCGTCATCCTCCTGTTCGTCCCGCATTGCCTTGTCCTCCTTGGCGACCCAATGCCACGCATTCAAACAGCCGATCGCGAGCCCGACAACCAACAGCGCCAGCGTCCAGGCATGCTTGCCCGGATGGTGTTTGTCCAACCAGATACCGAGCGCCGCGCCGAGCAGCGTCGGGACCGCCACCGACCAGCCGACAAGCCCCATCATGCCCAAGCCGAACCAGACGCCCCGCGCGGAGTTACGCCGCGCCTTGAGCTTGCGCGCCGCCTTCGCGCCAACCTGCCCGGCGAAGGTTGGCTCGTTCTTCGAGGTTTTCTTTGGCTCGTCATTCATGTTGCAACGTCACGAAGCGACGCAGAAATCCAGTTTCCAATTTCGCCACTGCCGAGCGCACGTTTTGCTCGTGCTCGTCCAGGGTCAGAAACTCCTGCTCCACCGCATCGTGCAATTGGCCAAGATCCGTTCCGCCTATCGCCCGGCGCACGGAAACGAGCACGTCCGGGCCGGTCTTGACCAGCACCCCTTCGTCCACGGCCACCAAAACTTCCCCATCAGATTCTGTCTGGTAGATCAGAATTCCCGGCACGAGCGCCGCCACACAATCGAGCCGGTGTGGCAAGAGTCCAAACGAGCCCTCGCGCGTGTCCGCCACGATGCGCGACACGCCGGTTTTCTCGGCGAAGATTTGGAAAGGCAGGAGAACCTTAAGATGCATGAGCGTCGGCGGCATGTTCGACCTTCGGTTTGGGGTTCGCCTCGGGCTTCGGATGCGGCTCGGGCGTGGCTTTGGCCTGCGACTCGGCGGCAGGCTTCGGGTCGGCCTTGGCTTCGGTTTTTGACCCAGGTTTGGCTGGGGTTGCGGGCTGGACTGTTTTTGGTTTTCCCTTCACTTCGCCAATCGTCCCGATCATGTAGAGTGCGCTCTCCGGGTAGTCTTTGAATTCATCGCGCAGGATTCGCTCACAGCCGTCCAGCGCGTCCTTGAGGCTGACGAGCTTTCCTGCAAGGCCGGTGAACTGCTCGGTCGTGAAAAAGGGCTGGGTGAGAAAACGCTCCAACCGTCGGGCACGGACGACCACGTTGCGGTCCTCCGGCGAAAGCTGCTCCAGGCCGAGCATGGCAATGATGTCCTTGAGTTCCCCGTATTGCGCGAGCGTCCGCCGGATTTCCTGCGCCAGGGCGTAATGCCGTTCGCCGACGATGCCCGGCGTGGCCATCTTGGAACTGGATTGGAGCGGGTCGATGGCCGGGAAAAGCCCTTCGCTTGCCCTCTTGCGCGAGAGCACGATCGACGCGGAGAGATGCGAGAACGTATGCACCGCCGCCGGATCGGTGAAATCGTCCGCCGGCACATACACCGCCTGAATTGAGGTGATGGCGCCGGTATCGGTGTTGGCGATGCGCTCCTCCAACCCCGCCAGCTCGGTGCCCATCGTGGGCTGATAGCCTAGACGCGACGGCATTTGGCCCATCAAGCCGGACACCTCCATGCCGGCCTGGATGAAACGGAAGATATTGTCGATGAGCAGCAACACGTCGCGGTGCTCGTCGTCGCGGAAATACTCGGCCATTGTCAGCGCGGCGTGGCCCACGCGGAACCGGCTGCCCGGCGGCTCGTTCATTTGGCCGAAGATCATCACCATGTTCGGCAACACGCCGGCTTCCTTCATGGCGCGGTAAAGCTCTTCGCCTTCGCGACAACGTTCGCCGATGCCGCAAAAAATGCTTACGCCCGCGTGGTGCCCGATCATGTTGTGGATCATTTCGGTGAGCAACACCGTCTTGCCCACGCCCGCCCCGCCGAAAAGTCCCGCCTTGCCGCCGCGCTCCAGCGGCACGAGCACGTCGATGACCTTGATGCCCGTCTCGAAGATTTCAGACTTGGTGGAACGTCGTGCCAGCGGCGGCGGAGCCTGATGCACGGAACGCCACTGGACATCCGACGGAGCCGGCTGGCGGTCGATGGCGTTGCCAAACACGTCGAACATCCGCGAGAGAACCCCTCTGCCCACCGGCGCTTTTAACGGCCCACCGGTGTCCGCCACCGCCATGCCGCGAGCGAGACCTTGCGTGGGCGTCAACGCAATCCCGCGCACGTGACGTGCATCACTCTGCGCCAGCACTTCGATGACGATNNTCCACGACACTGCCGCGCACCGAGACGACCACGCCAAGATTCGATAAACTGGTTTTGCTTTCCATGTTTGCTCCGGCTGATCCACCGTCAGCCCCCCCATAAAATCGTCTTGTGCGACAGGGCGCGCCCAACGCGGCACGCCCTGCCAGTGAAATGAGCCGGCACCTGATTGACTTGGATACGGCTCAAGCCGCCGGTCATCGCTTTTCCTTCGGGAAATCGGCCCCGCGAGCAACCGCTTCCCACGCAGAAAACTCCTTGCGCAGGATTTCGAGCTTGGCCGTAGCGCCTTCATAAGCATCATTGCCAAGAAGAAGATGGTGTGGCGGGTTCGAGGACTCGACCGCCTTTACGATAGCGTGTGCAGCGCGGACCGGATCACCCGGTTGTTTGCCGGAGATGGCTCGCACTTGATTGCGCCACGCGCCCGCAGTCGCGGCGTAATCGTCAATTTGCCGCTTGCTTTCGTTCGCCGAACGCCCGGCCCAATCGGTGCGGAAGCCACTCGGCTCGACGAGCATCACCTTGATGCCCAGGGGCTCCACCTCCTGCCAGAGTGCTTCGGACAAACCTTCGACCGCAAATTTCGTCGCATTGTAGTAGCCGACCGACGGGAATGAACGAAGTCCGCCGACGGAAGAGAAATTGACGATGAATCCATTGCGACGCTTACGCATTCCAGGCAGAGCCGCATGAATCATTCGGCTCAGACCAAACACGTTGATCTCGAACATTCGGCGCACTTGATCCTCTTCACTCTCTTCAACGGCCGCGAAATAGCCGATGCCCGCGTTGTTTACGAGCACGTCGATGCGACCGAATTTCTCCTCAGCCGCCTTGATGGCCGCGTCGATCTGGCCCTGATCCGTGACGTCGAGCTTGAGGACCAAAGCCTCTCCCTTGGCTGCCAAGTCTTTCACCTTATCGGGATTGCGGGCGGTCACCACCGTGCGGTAGCCGCGCTCAAGCGCATGTTTGGCAAGTTCGTGGCCGAAGCCGGTCGAGCAGCCCGTAATAAACCAAACGGGCTTTTCTGTGATCGCTGATTTCTTATTTTTCGTTGTCATTGTCATATTTCTTTTGATGCGAATGTGAGTATCGCTGTTATGCCGGCGCGTCGATCGAAGCGACGCGAACCAGCTTTTTGTTCACGAACTCCTGGATGCCCATGCTGGAGAGCTCGCGGCCGTAGCCGGAGTTCTTGATGCCGCCGAACGGCAAATCCGGTGTCGTCCAGGTCGGGTGATTGACGAACATCATGCCCGTGTCAACGCGGCTTGCCACGCGTTTGCCGCGCGCAATATCCTTGGTGAAGACCGAGCCCCCCAACCCGAAATCCGAGTCATTGGCCAGCGCCACCGCCTCGTCCTCATTCCTGACCCGGAAGAAAAGCGCGACCGGCCCGAAGAATTCCTCCCGGAAGGCGGGATTGCCGGGCTTGATATTCGTCAGGATCGTCGGCTGCATGAAAGAGCCCGGCCGATCGATCCTCTTGCCGCCCATCACCACGGTGGCGCCTTTGGCGACAGCTCGCTTAACCTGGTCCAGCAGTTGCACCAGGGCCGCTTCCGTGGACAGAGGTCCGAACGTCGTCGCCTTGTCCATTGGGTCGCCTGGCTTGAATGCCGCCAGCGCTGACTGGAACTTCTCAAGAAAACGGTCGGCCAGTTTTTCGACGACGATGAAACGCTTCGCCGCGACGCAGCACTGGCCCGTGTTGTTCATCTTGGCCCAGACCGCCCACTTGACCGTCTTGTCGAGGTCGGCATCCTCGAGCACAATGAAGGCGTCGCTGCCGCCCAGCTCCATCGTTGACTTCTTGAGGTTTTTTCCCGCTCTCCCGGCAACGCCTTTGGCGGCTTCCACGCCACCGGTCAACGCCACCCCCTTGATCCGGGGATCATCAATCACTTGGTTCACCTGGTCATGCGAGATCAGCAGGTTGGTATAGGCGCCCACTGGCGCACCCGCCTCCCGCCACAGCTTCTCGAAGGCGATGGCACATTGCGGAACGCACCCCGCGTGCTTGACCATCACGACATTGCCCGCCATCAGATTGGGCGCGGCAAAGCGCGCGAGCTGGTAGTAAGGAAAGTTCCAGGGCTGGACGCCGAAGAGCACGCCGAACGGGGTGCTTTCGACCACGGCTTGGCCCGAACCCGGCTTGAGGTGTTGGGGTGCGAGGAAGCGCTCGGCGTTCTTGGCGTAGTAGTCGATGATGTCCGCGCTAAGCGCCACTTCGCCGCGGGCCTCGGCGATGAGCTTGCCCATTTCGAGCGTCACTGGGCGGGCGAACTCGTCCACGCGTGCGCGCATGATGGCGGCGGCTTTTGCGGCCACGGCTGCCCGCTTGGCGTAGGTCGTGCCCCGCCAGGTCTCGAAGCAGGTCGCAGCGGTTTTAAGCGCCTTCTCAAGCTGCTTGTCGTTAAGTTCTTTGAACGTTTTCAGGACTTTGCCGTTGTAGGGGTTGACGCTTTGGTAGCTCATGAACGCAACGATACGCTCCAGCACGGGCAAGCGACATGGGGTGTTAACCCCATATCTTTTCAATGCAAAGACGCAGAGAACGCAAAACGCAACCGCGCAATCACTGCCGACAGCGGCCAACGGCAACGGCGGCACTCCGCCCACTCCGCCACCGGCGTAAAGACATATTCAGAAAACGCGAACGGCCTTCCGAAATGAAGGCCGCTTTTTTTCAGGTGCGTAATTTCATTCTCGCCGTCCCCCTTAGTCGCGTGTTAAATCCATAGCCAATGAACCGGCATCTCTTTGGCGGCAAACCATGAGCACGCGGGCGCAGAACGAAAAGAAGTTGCCAAACCCAGACAACCTGGTGGTCGAGCGCGAGAAGATTGTTGATTACCTTCTCAATCCGGCGCATCGCTATGGCGCGAGTAAGGCGCGATTCTTCGCGGACTTTGGTTTTCGCCTGGAAGAATGGGAGCGATTGGCCGAAGCGTTGCGGGAGCATGGTCGCATACATGACGTGGCGAGGACACGCGAGACGGGCTTCGGCCCGCGCTACGCCCTGGAAGGGGAGTTGAACACGCCAAGTGGCCGCCGTCCGCGTGTGTGCACCGTCTGGCAACTGGATGAAGGCGCGGTTGCGCCGCGCCTGATTAGCGCGTATCCTCTGGAGGCAAAGTTATGATTAAAGAACACGATTGCGTGGTGCTGACGAAGAATCTGCCGGAAGAACATCTTGAGGCTGGCGACATCGGGACGGTTGTGCATATCCACAAGGGCGGCGAGGGATACGAAGTGGAATTCATGACCTTGACCGGAGAGACTGTCGCCATCGTCACTCTGCTCGCGGGCCAAGTGCGTCCGCTCAATCGTCGCGACCTTGCCCACACGCGTGAGTTGCAGGCGGCGTGATTTGGCTGCTTCTTCCAAAACTTTTTCCACACCCGCGAAGGAAGAGGCGAACGGTTTCCCGTTCGTCTTTAGGGGTCAGCTTCACGCCGACGCGGCGTTGTCGTAAACTCGCGGGAGCATGTTCTGCTTGGAGATTATCTGGTCGTGCCCCATTTCCAATTCCGGATCTCCGGCAGGTCCTCGCCATGCTTGGCGATCTATTGTTTGTGCTCGATGAGTTTGTCGCGAATGTGGGCGGTGAAGTAACTGCCGGTAAGGCCGGTCGCTTCGAGTGGGGAGTACGTTCCGACCGGCAACGACTGTGGCCCTTCGACAAGCCCAGGGTGACAGACTTTAGTCATCGCCCTCCAACCGGCGCGCGTCTGGGCTTGTGCGGTGGCAGCCGGGATCTTAACGTCCCGGCATGTTCGAAGCGGAAGCCGACCCGGCGCACAACCTCCTGCTGATGACGTTTCGGGAACGCGTCAGACCCGCGAAGCTGGCGCAGGGCCGGGCGCAGGTGGCCGTGCCGCTGGAGAGGTTGTCGGCGTGACATGGCTGTATGGGATCGTCTTTCTTTCGGCGTTCGCCGTCGATGTCATTCCGCTGATCGCGCCACCCGCTTGGACGGTCGCGTTATTTCTGTTGGTAAAGTTCCACTTGCACCCGTTGATCGTGTTGCCGCTCTGCGCTTCAGGTTCAACCCTGGGACGATACCTGATGAGTCTCTACATCCCCCGATTCGCCGGCCTATTCATCAAACGGCACAAAACAGATGAACTGAAATTCCTGGGAAAGAAACTGTCGCAGAGCCTGTGGCAGAGCTGGCTCTTCGTCTTTATTTACTCCATGACACCGCTGTCCACCACGGCGCTGTTCACGGCCGCCGGAGTGGCGAAAGTGAAGCCCTCGCGCACGGTGCCTCCGTACTTTTGCGGCAAATTTCTGAGCGACGCGGTGATGATCTTCACCGGGCTTTACGCGGCCGCCAATTTCAAAGATCTCGTGCATGGCAGCTATTCCCCAAAGGCGATTGTGACGCTGGTCTTGGGTTGCGTGGTCATTGCTGGATTTCTGTTTCTCGACTGGCGCGCGTTGCTGCAACGAAAGAAGTTCACATTCAATTTCAGAATCTGGAAATGAAATCTGCGCGGTTGTTTTCGTCAAGTCGAGCGCGGTGTGTGTGCGGTGAAGATTTTGCTCTCGCCTGCCGTGTCCGGCGACTCGCCGGACGCCATCTTTTCAACGCAGAGACGCAGAGGACGCAAAGCGCAACGCCATCAAACTCCGCTTTGCAACCACCGCTCGCTTCGCTAATCTCAGCCGCATACCGCATGGCAAAGGCAGACACGCAGAAAGCCAAAGGCGACATCGGGTGGCAATCCGCCAGGACTTTCGGACAGGAACAGATTTTCAAACCTTTGAAAGGCCGGCTCAAACCCATGTGCCATCGCACGCTCCGAACCTGCCCAAAGCGCCGCCGAAGCCGGGGCAGCAGGAATTGATTTAACCGCTCAAAGAGCACCAAGCGACATGGCCAAACAACCAGAGAACAAATCCGAGATCATCTTTTACCAGACTGAGGACGGGCACACGCGGCTGGAAGTCCAGTTGATCAACGAATCGGTCTGGCTTTCGCTGAATCAGATGACTGAACTTTTTCAGCGTGATAAATCGGTCATCTCCAAGCACATCAAGAACGTGTTTGAGGAAGGTGAATTGCGGGCGGATTCAGTTGTTGCAAATTTTGCAACAACTGCCGCCGACGCCAAAACCTACCAGGTGGCTCATTACAATCTCGATGTGATCATCTCGGTCGGTTACCGGGTGAAGTCCCTGTCTGGCACCCGGTTCCGCATTTGGGCCACGCAGCGGTTGCGGGAGTTCATCGTGAAGGGGTTCACGCTGGATGACGAGCGATTGAAGCAGGGAGGCGGGAAGTATTTCGACGAACTGACGGCGCGCATCCGGGAAATCCGCGCTTCGGAAAAGAATTTCTACCAGAAAATCAAAGACATTTACGCGACCAGCGCGGATTACGACGAGGCCGCGAAAATCACGCAGGACTTTTTCGCCATGGCCCAAAACAAACTGCATTGGGCGATCCACAGGCATACGGCGGCAGAGGTGATTGCCGCGCGGGCGAATGCTGACCAGCCGAACATGGGATTGACTGCCTGGAGCGGCAGCAAGGTGCGCAAACACGACGCTCACGTCGCCAAGAATTATCTGAATGAGGAGGAAATGGGATTGCTCAATCTGATCGTGACGCAATATCTGGACTTCGCGGAATTTCAAGCCCGGACGCGGAAGGCAATGTATATGCGCGATTGGGCAAGGAAGCTGGATGACTTTCTGCGGGTAAACGACCGGGAAATCCTGCAAGGATTCGGCAAAGTGTCCGCGCAACTGGCAAAGGAGAAAGCCGACCAGGAGTTTGAGAAATTTCAGGAGCAGCAAAAGCGGTTGGAGGACGCCAGGGCAGCGGAGGAACTCGCCGCTGATTTGAAGGCGTTGGCGGAAAGGACGAAGCAAGTCGCGCCACCCAGGACCGGGAAGAAAAAGAAATGAACCGACACGTCTTCATGAGTCCGCGCCTCGAATACCGCCTGCGCTTCTCCGTCGCGCACGAAATTGGCCAAGTGAAATGAGCTTTCCCGTACCTGACCCAGAAACAATCGCGCTGCTCCAATCGTTCGGCTACGGGATCGCGCAAAACCTCATTGCCAGCGCTATTGTCGAGTGGAAGAAGCTCAAGGATGACCGCCTGGCACAGGAGAATACGGCTTGGCTGGGAAATGTCGAACACTCAAAAACGCTCCAAACTCGAATTGCCCAGAGCGTAAGCCAAGCCCTCCGCCAGTTGACTCTTAGCCGCGAGCACCTCAATCTACTGCTCCCTCTAGCCACAGACGCTGCACTCAACACCGAACTTGCACAGCAGATCGTTTCCGATAGCTATTCGGCAGACAGCATTGCGAAGCTCGTGCTCGGCCATCAGCCATTGCTGGGAGTCGGCGAAGCACAGGTCAAATCCATCGCGGACGTTTTGGTTGAATCTATTCAAAGCGCTATTGCAGGAGACCCACATCTTTGCCGAGTCAAACAGCTACAATTCCAGGCGAGAACGACGGAAGATATATCTGATCTTCACAAGGAAGTGTCTGCGCGGTTCACCAAAACCCAAGATGCGTTGAACCAACTGCCAATCAACTTGGAGACAATGGTCAAGAGCGTAGTTAAATCAGCAATGGCTGAAAGCTCTCAAGAGGTCGAGCACTTGAAAACGCAGAATCAAAAGCGGTTTGACCGTGCTCGCCTCGAACTTAGCCACGGCTCAGTCGTTGTTGCCGAAAAGGAATATCGGGCATTGGTCGCGGATCTGGAGAGCTTGGGCGAACTCGTTGACAAGAAACTTCTATTTCGTTCATACACCAACTTGGGCTCAAGCCTGTGGCAGCAGTTCCGGCGCGATGAAGCCGTGGTCTGGTTTGATAAGGCGTACGCGACCAAGCCGGACGAGCAAAAGGCCAAAACGAACAAGGCGGCCGCCCACATCCATCGCAGGGAATTTCAAGCTGCGCTTGTCATTCTGGACGAACTCAAGGCAACAAGTCCTGACTGTTTCGATGCGCATTATCTGATCTCCTGCGTTCACCTGGAGCAGGGCGACGTTGACCGAGCAATTGGAGCACTCGAAGAGCGGCGCTTCGAGAACGACGACTATTTTGAAGCGCTGGCTCAGGCGTACTTGAGGCGCGAGAATTATCCGAAAGCTGTAGAGGCGGCGAGAGCTGCTCTTGCCAGAGATGGCAAGTCAACGGAAGCGATGGTGATGTTGGCGAATAGCCTCGGATTTCCATTGGTGCAACGGCGAATGCGCCGTGAGCTAACGGCTTTCAGTCTTTCGGAGGTTGAGCGTCAACAGATTCTTGAAGCCATCCAAACTGGCGAGGCGGCTGTCAAAGTCCTCAGAGCACAGGACCGCTCATTCCAACTTGGCGAAATGCTGACCAACCTGTCTGCCTTCTACGAGTTGGCTGGTGACGATGAGAATGCGGTACAGGCGGCAAAAGAGGCAGCCCAATTTGCTCCGCAGAGTATTACAACTCTGACCAACCTGTGGGCTTCGCAGATGAGGCTGGGCAAATACGCGAATGCGTATGACACCGCCAGCACGTTGAGCCATCTCGGAGCGCACCTAGCTGGCAAAGTGCGCCAGCTTGAGTCGCTGCTGCTGAATTCCGATTACGAACGATTGCTCCAAGAATCCGTAAGCGATCCTGCATTGGTCGGCGAATTGCTGAAAGACCCCAGCGTTTTTGAGCTAAAAGCACGCGCGCAATTTGAACTTCACCAAATCGAAGAGGCGTTTAACACCATCCAAGAGGGCTTCGCTCACTTCCCTGGAGGTGCGCGTCTGCACTGTGTTCGTGCATCCCTGTACGAAGACTTGGGGCAATTGAACGCCGCGCGGGAGGATCTGGAACGCGCGGAAGCGTCTGCCGGGGATGAACCGCGCACATTGCTTCAGGCAGCGATGTTCTATTTTCACCACAGTGAGTGGTCTGCCGCAGCGCAGCGATTCGTCAAGCTTGGAGCAGACTCCATACATTCACCATTCCTCGACAGTTATCTCGTATGCCTTCACAACCTCGGACAATTCCTTCAGTGTTTTGCCCTCGCGACAAAGGCCATCGTCGTAAAAGTAGATTTCAACGCGACGCTCCATGAACTAGCTGCGAGGTGCGCCTACAACGCGAACGATCTGTCCTCTGCGCAGAAGCACTTTGAAACACTCGTCCAACACAACACAACCAAGGCGGTGGAGCACCAGAAGATGTTGGCGCAGGTTTACCTACGGCTGGATGAACCAGATAAGGCGTTTGCAGTTCTCAAAAAGGCCCATGCCCGGACATCCAGAGACATCGACGTGCTGATCGGATTGAGTTTTGTTTCCACGTTGAAGAGGCAACACAAAGAGGCGGTTGTGTATGCTTTCGCTGCTGTGAATGCAGCGGCAAAAAACCCGCGGGCACACATGGCTCTCGTCAAAGCTGCAATGGATTGTCCACCGGAGATGAAAGTAGACGACAAGTACCGGAAGGCGGTCCAACGTAGTCTTGAATTCCTGCAAAAGCATCCTTCGGGATTCATCAAATCGATCCCATTTGAGAGAGATCTCAAATCGTTTATCGCGATAGTAAAAGCGCGGGCGGATCACGCACACCAAATCGAAGACCTCGTTCGAGACAAGAATCTGCCGATGTCAATTCTTGCTCAACAACTCGCCTTAACGCCATTTCAGGCATGGCTGGGGTTGATGGGACACACGAAGCTCCACGTCCATATGGCATATGGAACGACCGAAGAGCAGGTCAAGGAGGCAGAAACTGCACTCGCAGCAAAAGCCATCTGCGTAGATGTCTTCGCGCTCTTTACACTGCGACTTCTCAACCACCTCAACCTGCTACCAAAACTGTTTCCGAAGATTCTTGTCCACACTACTATCTTTGAAGCCATTGTTGAGAACATTCGCGAAATGGAGGTGAGGAAGACCGGCATGACCATCAGCTATCACGAAGGCAAGCTCATCCGTTCCGAAATTGGGCCAGAGCAGATCAAGGAGCAGCTTTCCTTTTTGATAGATATTCGTGACTTTTTGAAAAGCTCGGCTGTGGAATTGGTGGGCCTCGATGTCGGCCTCGTGTCTACCAAAGACATGAAGATGGCCCGAGAATTACTCGGTGTCATCTACTACGAGCCGATAGTGGTTTCACAATCGCGAGATTTGGCTTACTACGCGGACGATGCACCAATGCGCTCGCTTGCGTCGACCTCGCACGGGGTTGCGTCTTTCTGCACTCAGGCTCTGCTTCGGGCAGCAAAGGAAAAGAAAGTTCTGACCGATTTGCAGTACGAGGACGCCATAATCACGTTGCCGCGCCACAACTACTACTTTGTTTCTGAAAGCGTCGAGACGGTCGGACGCTTGGCCGAATCAGAAGGTTTTCAACCCAGCGAATTGGCAAAGGCAATTGTGCGCAGAGTTGCCGACCCAAAGGTTGACCAAGGCAGTGCTATTCGAATCCTTAGCGATTTCTGTTTCTTTATCTGGCGTGCGGACTTGTCAAAAGCGAAAGTCGGTCGCGAAGTTTGGTTAGAACTCTGTTTGGATTCAATGCTGCAAGTCAAGCAACCCGAAACATTGTTCGCGCAGTTTCTCGCCAATTTGGGAGTTCGAGCGTTAACTCAGCCGGCCGTTTTTGGAGGTATTACGCATTGGATTCTCCGAAGCCGCAAACTTTCGAGCTTACAGCGTGCGCTTTTCTACATCGGCGTTCAGCAAGCGATCACCCAAATGACTCCGCTGGCCAAGCGAGAGCATCCTTGGCAGCCAAACCTGCAGGAGGAATGGTGGTGGACGGGGCGCTTGAATGTTGCACTGGATAACAACGGCTGGATTTAAACGGATTGGATGCCGTAATGAACATGAACGACAATTCAACACCGGGCGCAATGCCGCACGTGGAGATCTACACGGACGGCGGGTGTGAACCCAATCCCGGCCCGGGCGGTTATGGCGTGGTGTTGTTGCATTCCAAGAAACGTGCCCAAGCCAACGGCGGCTTTCGTTTGACAACCAACAGCCGGATGGAAATCTATGCCGCCATCAAGGGGCTCGAATTGTTGATGCAGGCCTGCCTAGCCCCCGCCATGCCATCATTCGCCAAACCGGCGAATAAACCAGGTCTTCACCACCTGGGTCAGAATCGCATAGCCCAGCAGCATGAGGGCCAGATACAGCCAGAACAGCGGCGGGAGCGGGACGAACCCGAGCGTGTTCGCCAGCGGCGAGACCGTCAGCCCGGCGCCGGCCGCGACGATGATCAGGGAAGTGAGGATGAGCGGCCAACTGGCCCAGCTTTGGATGAACGGGATTTTGTTGGTGCGAATGACATGGATGATGAGCGTCTGGGTGAAGAGCGACTCCACAAACCAGCCGGTGTGGAACAGGGCCGGGTTGTGCCAGCAGTTGAAAACGTGCAGCATCAGGAAAAACGTCAGGTAATCGAAGATGGAGCTGATCGGCCCGATAAACAGAATAAATCGCAGGATCTTCCCAATCTCCCACTTGCGCGGTTTGGTCAGCCAGTCGGCATCCACCTGGTCGGTGGGGATGGTGGTCTGAGAGAAGTCGTACAGGAGGTTGTTGGTCAGCACCTGGATCGGCAGCATGGGGAGGAAGGGCAGGAACGCGCTGGCCCCCACGACACTGAACATGTTGCCGAAGTTCGAGCTGGCCGCCATCTTGATGTATTTGATAATGTTGCCGAACACCCGCCGGCCTTCCAGCACGCCCTGCTCCAGTACCAGCAGGCTGTTTTCCAGCAGGATGATATCGGATGACTCCTTGGCGATGTCCACCGCGCTGTNNGCCGGGGCGTCGTTGATGCCGTCGCCCATGAACCCCAACACATGGCCCTTACTCTGGAGCGCACGGATGATGCGTTTCTTGTGAGCGGGGGCCAGCCTGGCAAAGACGCTGGTGACGCTGGCGGCTTCGGCCAGTTCCGTCTCGCTCATCGCATCGATTTGGGAGCCGAGCAAGAGATGCTCCACCGGCATGCCCACCTCCTTGCAGATGTAGGCGGTGATGATCTCATTGTCGCCGGTCAGGACCTTGACGTCCACGCTCAGGCTGTGAAGCCGCTTCAAGGCCTCTGTGGCGGTGTCCTTGGGCGGGTCGAGGAAGGCCAGGAAACCCAGCAGGATCAGGTCCGATTCATCCTTGACCGAATACACAGGCTCATCGGAACCGCCCGGCATTTGCTTATAAGCCAGGGCGATCACCCGAAAGCCCTGACCGTTCAGATCGTCCGCCAACTGCCGGCGTTTGGCGTCGTGCTCGGGCAGCACTTCGATGATCTCCCCTTTGACTTCCACCCGGGCACACTGGCTCAGCACTTCCTCCACCGCGCCCTTGCAGATCAGCGTGTTCAACCCGGTTTCATCTTCCACCACCACCGACATGCGGCGCCGCACGAAGTCGAAAGGGATCTCGTCGATTTTGCGGTATTTCTCTTTCGCTTTCAGGCGTTCTTCCAGTTCCTGATGGTCGAGGATCGCTTCGTCGAGCAGGTTCTTCAACCCGGTATGGTAATAGCTGTTCAGGTAACCATACTGCAGCACCTTCTCGCTGGGATCGCCGTGCACGTCCAGATGCTTTTCGAGCACGATCTTGCCCTGGGTGAGGGTGCCGGTCTTGTCGGTGCACAGCACGTCCATCGCCCCGAAGTTCTGGATGGCGTTCAGGCGTTTGACGATCACTTTCTTGCGGGCCATTGCCAGGGCGCCTTTGGACAAGTTGACGGTCACGATCATGGGCAGCATCTCGGGGGTCAGCCCGACGGCCACGGCCATGGCAAACAGGAACGCTTCCAGCCAGTTGTGCTTGCTCAGCCCGTTGATGAGGAAAACAGCCGGAACCATCACGGCGATGAAGCGGATCATCAGCCAGGTGAACTTGTTGACGCCCAGATCGAAGCTGGTCAACTGGCGCTGCCCGACGATACTGGCGGCCAGCGATCCAAAGTAGGTCCGGCTCCCGGTGTGGATGACCACGGCGGTCGCGGATCCGCTCTCCACGTTGGAGCCCAGGAAGCAGATGTTGGGAAGTTCCAGCGGATTCTGAACGTCTGCCGATGACGGGGCGGCTTTCTTCTCCACAGGCAGGGCTTCGCCGGTGAGGGCCGCTTGATTCAAGAACAGGTCTTTGGCGGAAAGCACCCGTACATCAGCCGGCACCATATCACCGGCGGCCAGCCGGATGATATCGCCAGGCACCAACATCTTGAGTGGGACTTCTTCTTCCTTGCCGTCTCGCACTAATGTCGCGGTGTTGCTGACCATCGCTTGGAGCTTCGCGGCCGCGTTGTCGGCACGCGTCTCCTGGAAGAAACGCAACACCACGCCCAGAACCACCATCACGAAAATAACCACCGTCGCCCGCAGATCACCGGTTAGATAGGAAAGCACGCCCAGCGCCATGAGCAGGAGGACCAATGGATTCTTGACGTTACCCAACAGGCGCATCAGGGCCGATTGCCGCTTCTCCCGGGCAATCTCGTTCGTCCCGACCTGCTTCAAGCGAGAATCGGCTTCCGCCTCGCTCAGGCCGCCCAGTTGCGATCCAAGCTCCTTCAGGACGGTATCGGTATCGGCACGAGCCTTCTCCAACAGTTCAACGGAATACTGCGCCCCCTTCCCGCCGGGGACGGGCACGGAAGCGATGGCAGGGGGCTTGGCGTCTGCTGACTTCGCGGGCGCCGGCCCGGCTTCGGATTTATTGGCGCTCACGGTGTCGCCGGCGCGGGCTTTCTCAGGTCGGCTTTCATGGGAGTTTTAATCGCCTTCTTAAGCCGATTGTCGGTTAGTTTTAGTTCCTTCAACGTCTTCAGGACTTCGCCGTTGCAGGGGTGGACACTTTGGCAGGCCATGGCCGCGACTATACGCTCCCGCACGGGCGAGCGACATGGGGTGTTACCCCCATATCTTTTCAACGCAGAGACGCCGAGGACGCAGAGAGCCGCAGACCTTTGTCTCTAACCAAAAATGGACGCGGATAAACACGGATAAGGGCAGAAGCGAATTTCGCGAACTGACGCGAATTGGGGTTGCTTCGATCTGCGGACACAGGTTAAGAGGGGCAATCGAAAGGGCGCATCTCAATTTTCGATGACGGCCGAAGTTCTTCGATTTACACTTCGGCGCGGTAAGGGTTAGCTTTGCAACCGATGACAGTCACCGCCCCGCGCCAGCAACTTTCGCCGGCCTGGATGCTGTTCATCCTCACCGGCCTCAACCTGTTCAATTACCTCGACCGCTTCGTGCTCTCCGCGGTGTTGACGCCGTTGCAAAAAGATCTCGACATCAACGACGGTCAGGCCGGGCGGCTCGTGACGGCGTTCATGATCGGCTACTTCTTCACCTCGCCGGTCTTTGGCTGGCTGGGCGACCGCTGCTCGCGCAAATGGCTCATCGCCGCCGGCATTTGTGTATGGAGTGTGGGCACAATCCTGACGGGGTTCGCGGCGACGTTTGCGATGATGATCGCGTTTCGCGTCCTCGTCGGCGTTGGCGAGGCGAGCTATGCGACCATCAGTCCGAGTCTGATTTCCGACAGCTATGGCCCGGCGAAACGGAACAACGCGCTGACGATTTTCTACGTCGCGATTCCAGTCGGCGCTGCGCTGGGCACGATCATTGGCGGACTCATCGCCAAGCACTGGGGCTGGCGGCATGCCTTCATCTGGGCGGGCGCGCCGGGGCTGCTCCTCGCGCTGGTGATGCTGCCGTTTGCCGAACTCAAACGCGGCCAGGCCGAGGGCAAGGCGGCCGAGGCGGCAAAAAGACCTTCCGTCCGCGACATCGTGAATCTTTTTCGCATCCCGGAATACGTGTTCGTGGTGTTGGGCTACACGGCCTACACATTCGCGCTGGGTGCGTTCGGGCATTGGGGCCCGACGTTCCTGCATCGCGCTCACGGCGTGGCTGTGGACAAGGCAGCCGAATTTTTCGGCGCGGTACTCGTGATCGCCGGACTCGTGGGCACGTTGATCGGGGGATTCGCAGCGACCGCGTGGCAAAAGCGCAATCCCGCGGGCTACGCGTGGATGCTGGGACTCTCGGTGCTGGCCGCCGTGCCACTCGCGTTTGGCGCGTTCCTCGCAGGCTCGACGTTTTGGTCCATGTCGTTTCTGGCGGCGGCGATGTTCTTCCTGTTCCTGTCCACCGGACCGGTGAACACGCTCATTCTGGAAACCGCACCCGTAAATCTTCGTGCCAGCGCCATGGCCGTTTCCATTTTCACGATCCATCTCTTCGGCGACATGTGGTCGCCGGAGATCGTCGGCCGGCTCGCGGATTCATTCGGCGGAAATTTGCAGAAGGCCGTCTTGATTTTGCCCGTGGCGCTGATCGTGGCGAGCGCGCTTTGGCTGGTCCTCGCGTTGAAAACGAAGCGGGGCACCGGACCCAATTCTGTGACTATATGAGGCCGCGTTGCGTGCGACTTGCCTGCGCTCTCAAAAAGACTGGCAGCTTTTATTACGCTGCGGCTGGCCTGCCATCCACTACTGCAAAGTCACGCTCGACGAGATTTTCAACGAAAATAATTTTCAAAACGCTCTCGCGCCGCTTATGCAAATCTGCTAAAAGCAAATGCACTTGAATCGAACAAACTTTTGAAACCACTTTGAACGACGATATTTCATCCGAGCCGGACGTGCTCGAAGAGAATGCAGGGCCGCCACCGCCACTGCCTTCTAATCTTTCAAAGGACGAGCGTTATTTTCTGCTGATCCAAACGGCCCTTCGGAAATGCCTTGAATATAAACCGAAGTTTGGAAAAGGAAGAAAAGAGGGATTCTCGCTGGAACAATTTACCGCGCTGTATAGCGCTGATCCGTTTTACCATTGGTTCGGCGTTGATTCGCCATTGATGTACGCAGCGCACAAAGCTGCGGGCGGGATGACATCAATTTATAGGCAAATCGGAATTGGCGGTCAGTGGGTCTTTTACCAAATGTTGCAAGACCACCTTGGTCTAAGCCGCGAGCAGGCGATTTGGAGTTACAAAATTGATGGTGCGCGAGGAAAGCAACGCACCTTATCGCTTGATGGAAGAATCGCGCTGGGCGATGTGAAAAACGGAGAAGCACGCGCAAAGATTCAGGAATGGCTTGCTGAAGTTGCTGCACAAATTCGACTTCCTGACGACACGTTGAAAAATATCAAAGGAATCGTTTTTGAGACGCGGCAAGGCTACAAGAGCAAAGATTCCAAACGTCAGAATGCCGATATTGCAAACGCATCCAAAGCGTATGCGAATTTATATGTTCCAGTTCTCTTATTATTTTCGACGCAAATTGACGACGGCGTTGCGCAACGCTATCAAGAAAATCTTTGGGTTCTTCTGACTGGCACCCTTTCCGGTTCGACGACTGCAAGCGCATACTCTTTTTGTCGTGAGGTGGTCGGCTACGATTTGGCTGATTTCTTTACTCGCCACTCGCCTCGCATCAAGAGCGAGGTGGAGAACGTTCTTAAAATACTTCTTTCGACATAACGATGAGCATAGCCACTGAACAACCTCGATTTGGTTTCACAGAGCGTCTCACACAGAAAGCAAATCTGAAGCACACCCGATATGGCTGGCTGCGGCTCACACCGGCGTATTCTGTGCATCTTGTGATGGACCTTCTGAATGAATTGAACATTTCGGATGGAGTCGTGCTCGATCCGTTTTGCGGGACTGGCACCACTTCTCTTGTGTGCGTCGAGCGCGGAATTCGAGCAGACACAATTGATATCAATCCTTTTCTTGTTTGGCTGGCGCAGACGAAATGTGCGAGCTACACCTCGGCAGAATTGGAACAGTTTGTTGATGTATCTTCTGCCCTGATTGTCGAAGTTATGGCTCGTGACGGTGATGAGTGGATTCCGGCGATTCACGAAATAGAAAAGTGGTGGGACGCTGAAACATTGCATTTGCTTGGTCGTGCAATGGCCGGTATCCGCGCTGCCAATTGCGAACCGGCTGTCACGAATTTATTAAAGATTGTGTTCTGTCGCGTGATGATTGAAGCAGCAAACGTGAGCTTCGGCCATCAATCAATGTCTTTCAAAGCTCCCGCCGAACCGTGCCTGTTTCACGACAAGAAATCGGATTTCGTTACAAGCTGGCGACGGGTATCGAAGGATATTTTGGATGCAGCGGGTTCGCCCGTCAGAACAGAAGCGCATGTCTCGCTCGTTGATGCGAGGCGGCTAGATGAGAAACTCAGTCACAATAATTATGATTGCGTTATCACGTCGCCGCCTTATCCAAATCGCATGAGCTATATCCGCGAATTGCGACCATATATGTATTGGTTTGGATTTTTGACAAGCGGACGACAAGCCGGAGAACTCGACTGGGAAGCGATTGGCGGGACATGGGGCTGTGCAACGAGCAATCTTCAAAAATGGAGTCCCAATGGTTCAGGCACAATTCCCTTTGAGGACTTCGAGAGAATTATTCGTGGCATTCGTTCACGGAGCGAGGTCCTGGCAACATACGTTAATAAATACTTTCACGATATGCGGCAACACGTCCGGGGAATTTACAAAGTTGTGAAATATGGCGGCCAAATGAATTACGTCGTCGGAAATTCAAAGTTCTACGACGTGCTGTTGCCAGTCGAACAGATATTTGCCGCGATGTTTCGGGAAGCAGGTTTCAATGATGTGGCCGTTCGCACACTGCGAAAGCGCACGTCAAAAAAAGAGCTTTATGAATACTTGGTGTCGGGAACTAAGCTCATGTAGAGCCTGTCCCCAAAGTAGC